>JARFQC010000231.1 GCA_029287965.1 Arenicellales bacterium | reverse complement strand
AGATGAGTCTCTCCGTCTCGTGGGCTCGGAGATGTGTATAAGAGACAGGATCATACTCCGGACCGATCGCGCTCCAGGCAAGTTTCTCCAGCCCGGGAATCTCCGCCATGCGTGATTGCCAGACAGCCAGTGCCGCGGCTGACGAAACACCGATGGCCGGTGAGATCAGCACCAGTGAGGCTGGCTTGTGAAGTGATGAGTCCTGCATGGCCTGCTGTGCATAGTTGACAGCCTGTGCCGCTCCCATGGAGTAACCGAACACGTGCAACGAAGTGTCAGCGCCTATCTGCTCGCTGACATGCCTGGCTGCCAGTCTGACTGCCGCGGCCATATCCTGCCAGTTCGAGTAGACCAGTCCGGACGGTATGGTGCCGTGGCCCGGCATGCGCAGCCCCAGTACATAATATCCCTGTTCGTACAAAGCCCTGCCAACCGTCAACAGGCTGTAAGGGGAATCAGACAGGCCATGCAGCAGCAGGACGCCGCCGCGAGGTCTTTCCTGCTTGAATTCGAAGCTGCGGTTCCAGTTGACCGGGTAGCTGGTCGGGTCGGCCAGGCTGCCGCTGTCGAACCTGTTCAGGTCATGTCGGGGAGCTGCGTCGCTATCGACCTTGATCCTGTCCTGCATCTGTTCGAACAGACGCTCATCGAGCTGCAGGTAATCACTGAAGGAAGTGATGGTTCCGGCTTTTTTTTCCGTGAATTCTTCATCGAGTTTGACCGTGTGCCAGTCGTGCAGGTCCGGCCGGTCGTTCATCATGTGTATGTACAGGGCGACTGCTCCGACTATGGTGCCGAAGGCGGTATACAGCAGCATTTTCACGATGCGGCGGAAAAGATTCAGGGTAGAGAAGGGCATGTCGGGATCCTGCTTACGGGTCGTTCCAGCGAACACCTACCGTGTAGGTGTTGCTGAGCTTACCACTGCCATCGGTGGATGTACTGTCGTCAAAACGCACGTTAGCATACAGCATACGATTGAACTGATTGACGCTGTAACGCAGCCCGAGTACACCGTACTTGATCTGGTAGTCGCCAGCCTGCTTCTGGTTGTCATTGGGCTTGAGGTAGTTCCACCCGCCTATGGCCCACCAGCGCTTGTAGACGTTGTACTGGGCATAGGTTTCCCAGCCCAGTCCGTCGAAAAAAATACCGTCTTCCGTGGTCATGTGATTCCACAACGCTGAAAAATTAGTGGCTAGATACCAGTTTTCGCTAAACCAGCGGGTACCTATCAACAGGGCCTTGCCATCCCCGTCTATACCAATCTTGTTCAGTTCTGACAGTTCATCATCGCTGATCTTTGACCGGTTGTAGGCGATACCCAGGTTGAAATTGTCGCGGGTACGCAGCAGTGCACTGAGGCCTAACGCGTAGCCGTATTTCACAGAAGATTGAATGTCGTTACTCAGTCCTTCGTTGATCGGGATTTCCTGGTTGTTCTGAAACTGGACGTTGAGGGTGAAGGGCTTCAGATTCCTGGCAAGGTACTTGGAAGGATCGATCTTGATACGTGTCTGCAATACCTCGTCGGCACGCCCGGTACCCGATGGGCCGCCATCCGTACCGGCATTGAATGCGCCGCTGGCCGATCCGCCCGTGCCTTCGAAGCGATCGGTGAAGCCGGCCACGCTGTAATAGGTGGACCAGGCCTTGCCGAGAATGGCGAAGGTCCTGGGTGTTTCCAGGTTGACGTACAGCAGCCGCAAGAAGATTTCGTCTCTACCGGTCGATGAACTGGAGCCCGGATCGATGATGGAATTGAACGAGTCGAGGATATTGAAGCCTATTTCTGCCTGTCCGCTGAGCCAGTAGCGCGGTTTGAATTGCCAGTGTCCATTGGCACCGATACGCGACCCGCCGTCATCGACCTGACCATCACCACCGGTCTTGCGGTAGCGCACCCGCAGGCTGGTGTAGGCGCTCAGTTCGTCAGGTTCCAGCACTTCCTCAATCGGTGCTTCTTCCTTGGTGGCCTGACGCTGTGCGATAGGATCTTCGCCGGCGCTGATTTCGCGATCACGGGCCTCTTGCGCCTCGAACTCCTTGATGTCAGCGAACGGGTCGGTGGTTTCCTCTGTCTCGCCTGCAGCGCCCGTCTGGGCAGCAAGGCTTAACGGGTGAGTCACCAGCAACGTGGCAATGACGAGAAGTGCGGGGTTGAAGCGGCCTTGGGTGGACGGAAATACCATGCGCATTATGGTATCCGATTTAGACCTGTATTGAACCGCTTTTAAAACCCATTATCCGGACATAAAAAAAGCCCCGCAGACCTGCGGGGCTTTGAGTTTAAGTTATGCTGACCGGTTCAGGCCGCGTCGTCAGCCGAATGCTGCTTTTCAAATGCAAAACGGCCGTTGTCTACGCCAACCTCTATAACGTCCCCGGGCAGGAACTTGCCGGACAGGATGTCCTGCGCCAGCGGGTTCTCGACCTCGGTCTGGATGACACGCTTGAGCGGCCGTGCACCGTAGACGGGATCGAAGCCTTCGGCCGCCACCAGGTCGAGTGCCGCCTCGGTAAAGCTGAGGCCCAGGTCGCGGCTTTCAAGCCTGTCACTGAGGTACCGTGTCTGAATCGCGGCAATGCCACGCAGCTGTTCCCTGTTGAGTGGATGGAATACAACCAGTTCGTCGACACGGTTGATGAACTCGGGCCTGAAATGGGTGGAGACGATCTGCAGCACGGCTTCCTTCATGGCGGCATAGTTTTCTTCCCCGGCCATTTCCTGGATGACATCTGATCCCATGTTCGAGGTCATGATGATGACCGTGTTGCGAAAATCGACCGTACGGCCATGTCCGTCCGTCAGCCGGCCGTCATCAAGCACCTGAAGCAGGA
The DNA here is from genome assembly GCA_029287965.1 of Arenicellales bacterium. Classification (GTDB taxonomy): domain Bacteria; phylum Pseudomonadota; class Gammaproteobacteria; order BMS3Bbin11; family BMS3Bbin11; genus JARFQC01. The sequence goes on along the minus strand of JARFQC010000231.1, from coordinate 19,216 downwards.
TATTGAACACATCCGGGTGCGCCTTCTCGACCTCGTCGAGCAGAATGACGGAGTAGGGCTTGCGTCTGACCAGTTCGGTCAGGTAGCCGCCTTCCTCGTAGCCGACATAGCCCGGCGGTGCGCCGATCAGGCGTGCAACCGAATGCTTTTCCATGAACTCGGACATGTCGACCCGGACCATCGCTTCCTCGGTATCGAACATGAAGTGGGCCAGCGCCTTGGTCAGCTCTGTCTTACCGACACCTGTCGGGCCGAGGAACAGGAATGAACCGAGCGGTTTGCGCGGATCTGACAAACCGGCGCGTGAGCGGCGTATTGCATTAGACACGGCGCCGATGGCTTCGGACTGGCCGATGACGCGCTTACCCAGTTCCGTTTCCATGCGCAGCAGTTTTTCGCGTTCGCCCTCGAGCATCTTCGAGACCGGAATGCCGGTCCACTTGGAGACGACTTCAGCGATCTCTTCCTCGGTGACCTTGTTGCGCAGCAGGGTCATCTCCTGCGTTTCTGCTGCTTCGGCCACCTCGAGCTGTTTTTCCAGCTCTGGTATGCGGCCGTACTGGATCTCGGACATGCGCTGCAGGTCGCCGGCGCGACGGGCGTTTTCCAGCTCGTTGCGGGCCTGCTCCAGTTCTTCCTTGATGTGTGTCGCCCCCTGGACGGCTGATTTCTCGGCTTTCCATACCTCTTCCATATCCGAGTACTGGCGTTCCAGCCGGTCGATCTCTTCCTCCAGATCTGCAAGACGCTTCATGGAGGCGTCGTCAGTATCCTTCTTGACGGCTTCACGTTCGATTTTCAGCTGAATCAGGCGGCGGTCAAGCTTGTCCATTTCTTCCGGCTTGGAATCGATCTCCATGCGTATCAGTGCACCGGCCTCGTCGATAAGGTCGATGGCCTTGTCGGGCAGGTTGCGATCAGTGATGTAGCGGTGCGACAGTGTGGCCGCGGCGACCAGTGCCGGGTCGGAGATGTCGACGCCGTGGTGGACTTCGTAGCGCTCCTGCAGTCCGCGCAGGATGGCTATGGTGTCCTCGACCGACGGTTCATCGACAACCACTTTCTGGAAGCGTCGTTCCAGGGCCGCATCTTTTTCAACGTATTCCCGGTATTCGTCCAGCGTGGTGGCGCCGATACAGTGCAGCTCGCCACGCGCCAGGGCCGGTTTGAGCATGTTACCGGCATCCATGGCGCCTTCTGCCTTGCCTGCTCCGACCATGGTATGCAGTTCATCGATGAACAGGATGACCTGGCCTTCCTGCTTGGCGAGGTCATTGAGCACTGCTTTGAGACGCTCTTCGAATTCGCCGCGATACTTGGCGCCGGCGATGAGTGCACCGAGATCCAGGGAGAGCAAACGCTTGCCGCGGATGCCTTCAGGTACCTCGTTGTCAATGATGCGCTGGGCCAGACCTTCGACGATAGCGGTCTTGCCGACGCCGGGTTCACCGATCAGTACAGGGTTGTTCTTGGTACGGCGCTGCAGCACCTGGATGGTGCGGCGGATTTCATCGTCACGCCCGATAACCGGGTCGAGCTTGTTCTGCTCGGCCCGCTCGGTCATATCGATGGTGTATTTTTCCAGAGCCTGGCGCTGTTCCTCGGCATTCGGGTCATCGATGCTCTCACCGCCGCGTACCGTGTCGATAGTCTGCTCGATCGCACCCGCGCTGACGCCGGCGTCGCGCAGCATTTTGCCCAACGGACCCTTGTCCTGTGCGGCAGCAAGCAGGAACAGTTCACTCGAGATGTACTGGTCGTTGCGCTTCTGGGCCAGCTTGTCGGTTACATTGAACAGTTTGCCCAGGTCATTGGATATCTGCACATCACCGGCCGTCCCTTCGACCGAAGACATGCTGTCCAGTGCCTCGTCGAGGTTGGCGCGCAGCTTGGCCGCATTGGCGCCGGACTGTGCGAGGATTGGGCGTACACTACCGCCTTCCTGGTCCATCAGTGCTGCCATCATGTGCACCGGTTCAATGAACTGGTGATCGCGGCCAACAGCAATGCTCTGTGCTTCGCCGATGGCCATCTGGAACTTGGTTGTCAGTTTGTCCATTCGCATGGTTGTCACTACCCCTGAATAATTTTAACTACAGGTTATATGGGGTTATAGCAGTCAAGTTCAACGAGGTCTTAATTGTAGGAGAGACGGCTTCGGCAACTGCTCCATGCGTTGCTCTACCTCCTGCATCCATGCAGTCGTCGCCGCGAAATATTTGGACGATCATGTGAGCGCGAAAATCGGATCGCGGCGAGGCCGCCGCTGCTACAGGGACAAAAGCCATCACGTGGCCTCCTTGATTGTTGTACTCAACAGGCCGCTCAGCTTATCCAGAAACGCCCTGGTGTCTTCATCTTCCACCCGAATTGATGCAAGAGGGTACAGTTTTGGATGGCCCCGTTTTATCACTGCGCGAATAACCGAATCTTTCATTGCCACACCCTCGATGCGGGCCGGGTAAACGGGTGCTTGCGAACGTGCGGCAAGAAAGCCGGCACCACCTTTGATGCGGATCGGAGGTTCACTGTCGAGGTGGATGCGGCCAAATGGAAACAGGGCGATGACCTTGCCTTCCTCAAGTGCGCGCAGTGCGGCGCGCAGTGCCCGTTCCGGCCGGGACGTCCGCTCGACAGGGATTACGCCTGCGCGGTCGAATAACCATTTAAGGCCGGGGCGTTCGTATTCTTCCTTGGCAATCAGGAAGTGCAGCGGCCTCTTGCTGCTGGCCATTAGCAGCAGGGGATCGAGACCGGATATATGATTCGCAACCACCAGGGCAGGTCCTTCGTCGGGCAGATCGAAATGGACCTTTTCCAGTCGATGGTAGTTGCGCACGAACAACCGGTTCAGGCCGTCTATATGGTTGGATACGGCATCACCCCAGTCTGCCTCGTTGGCCTTGCCGGCGGCACGTATCAGCCCTGCAATGGCTGCAGCAATCAGTATAGCGGCAAGGAGGGTGATGGCAGTGGTCGACATACTGAAATTCTACTCGTGCGCTGCCAGGCCAACAATCAGCAACGCGGTCTCCACCTGCCTCCTGCAGGCTGCTGCGCCTGCAGAATGATAGGCTTATTGTTCAAGCTGTGCGTGATGCCGCCCGCGTCCCTCGTTGACGGTCAGCAGCAGTACCAGGCCGGCAACGAAGAAGATCAGGGTAGACAGTATGGCCTGCCGGTGGTCACCCTGTGTATACCAGGCGATCAGTCCGTAGCACATCGGGCCGATAATGGCCGCGGTCTTGATGGATAGTCCCCACAGGCCGAAAAATTCGGCATTACGGCCGTTCGGTGAGAACAGGCCGACCAATGTGCGGCCTGCCGATTGACTCGAGCCCATTGCGATGCCGATCAGATTGGCCGAGATCCAGAACAGTGTCGTTGTCGTCGCCTGCCAGGCAATTGCGATGGCTAGAATCCACAGCAGCAAGGTCAGGACCAGGGTGCGCTTTGCTCCCAGGACATCCTGTATCTTGCCAAACAGGAAAGCGCCGATGGCTGCGGTGATATTGACAACCATGATCATCTTGATGCTGTCAGCAGTGGAAAATCCCATCGCCTGCTGGGCATAGATGGCGGCAATGACGATGACCGTGTAAATACCGCAACTGAATACACATAAGGCGAGCAGGAAGCGGAACAGGTCACGGTAGCGATGGCGGTGCTGCAGGGTATGCTTTAACCGGCCGAAGCCAATGCTGACGTATTTCCATGCGGTTGTTGGTGTCTCCGCGGTTGGGACCGATCTTTCGCGCAGAAACAGGAATGTCGGCAGGGCTGCCAGGGCATAGACCGCTGCAGTGATCCACATGGTCACCGGGACGTACTGGTCCGGTGACTGTCCCTTGCCGCTGGCATATTCGATGTAGGCCAGGCATATGCCAAGCACCAGCAGACCGCCAACGTAACCCAGCGCCCAGCTATAGCCGGATACCCTGCCCATGTGGTCGGGCGGGGCAATTTCGGGCAGGAAGGAGGCAATCAGGTTCTCACCACTGCCAAAGAAAAATGCCGAACCGACCAGGCATATCATGGTAAACAGCAATCGATCTGCATCAGAGAAGGCCAGCATGCCTGTCAGCAGGATGCAGCCGAAGGTAACGAAAGCGAGAATTTTCTTCTTGGCCGCCGAATAGTCAGCAATCGCACCAAGTACCGGTGCGGACAGGAGGATCAGGGTGTTGGCAATACCTACAGCGATGCTCCAGTACAGCGTGCCGGCGCCCGAATTACCGTTTGCAGCCTCGCTGGTCAGCATGCTGACAAACCAGGCATTGAAGATTGCAGTCAGGACAACGGTGGTATAGCCGGAATTGGCAAAGTCGTACATCGCCCATGATACGAGTTCACGACGGGGTGCTAGCTTTTCCGCCGTGTAGGTCAAGGTGTCAGGCGCAGGTAGCGAGGGCCAGCATGAAGCGGCTGTCGTCGTCGATATAGTAGCGGCTTGGAGCGAAACCGGCGGACTCAAGCAGGTTGCCTATGCCGTCGCGCGTATACTTGTGGCTGTACTCGGTGGTGAGGTGTTCATCGGCTTCGAAGGACACGTTCAACTGCAGGTCTCTGACATCGACGCTATGGTCGCAACAGGATACCAGGTGCATTTCCATGCGACTGGCCTGTTCGTTGAAGCGGGCATGGTGGCGGAAGTGGCCCGTGTTGAACGTGGCGTTCAGTTCACGGTTCAGCACATTGAGCAGGTTCAGGTTGAATGCTGCCGTGTAACCTTCATTGTCATTGTAGGCGGCATTGAGTACCTCGCTGCTCTTTACCAGGTCCACACCGAGCAGGAAGTAATCGTCACCCGTCATCTCCGCTCGGATATCTGTCAGAAATGCGGCTGCTTCAGGGGGTGTGAAATTACCTAATGAACTGCCGAGGAAGGTATAAAGCGTTCTGTCATGGCTGTTGACGAAATGCGTCAGGCCATGAGTGAAGTCACCATGCCAGGCCTCGATCTGCAGCCAGGGATAACGTTCGTTGAGGCGCTGCCCGGACTCGACGAGCATTTCCTTGCAGACATCAAACGGCAGGTAGTGGAGTGCATCGCGCTGCTGCCCTGCCTGGTCGATAAGGAGCTCGGTCTTGTCGGCGGTGCCACTGCCGAATTCGACGATTGCAGTTGGACGGCTGCTGGCAATGATGTCTGCCGCATGTTCGCTGAGCAGCGCCGCTTCAGTGCGCGTCAGGTAGTACTCGGGCGTCTGGCAGATCAGGTCGAACAGCCTGGAACCACGTTCGTCGTAGAAGTACTTGGGTGGCAGTATCTTTACGCGTGCCGACAGTCCGCTGCGAACGTCGTCCGACATGCTTGTAATAATGCGGTCCGGAACGAGGCGATTAATCTGGAACCGATCCTGCGATAACTGCGAATTTACTGCTCCCTGCATGACATCCTCTGCTGGTACATTTGTTTTTATTCTTTATACTGACAGGTCAACCCTTTCAGAGTTCACAGATAATAGCAGACTTGCGATGTGCAGACTTGCCGCATACCTTGGCCCAGAGCTCAGTCTCGAGAGACTGCTCATCGAGCCTGAACACAGTCTCGTCAAGCAATCCTGGGCACCCCGGGAGATGCTTGAAGCAAAACTCAATGCCGACGGATACGGCTTTGGCTGGTACGACAGCGACGGGAAGCCGTTGCGATATCGCTATACCATGCCCATCTGGACTGATCCGAATCTGCCGGAGCTCGGTCGTGGACTGACATCGGAAACCTGGGTGGCCGTCGTGCGCAGTGCAACAACGGACATACCGATCAATACCGTCAACACCATGCCGTACGTGGATGAGCAGTATCATTTTCTGCACAACGGCTACATCAATAAATTCTCGCGGTCGCTGCGTTCCTGCCTGCGCCGTGAACTGAATCCCGAATTCGAAGACGCCATAGAAGGCAACACGGATTCCGAGCACCTGTTCATGCTGTTCAGGCAGATCATGTGGGAGGAGAGCATTAGCGACCCTGCCATGGCATTGCAGGAGATGTACTGGCGTCTCAAGCTATGGCTGAAAGACGAGCGTGCACTGCTGAATATCATCATTGCGCAGCCGGGTAGATTCTGGGCCATGCGGTCGGCCATCAACGGTAATAGCCCGAGCCTCTATTACACCGTCAATCCTCCGGCCTATCCACAGGCTGTCCTGGTGGCATCGGAACCCCTCACCGATGCCAGCGACTGGACGGAAGTCCCGCCGCAAACCCTGTTTGTCGTAGAGCACAGTGGCGAGCCCCGACATATAAGCCTGTAGCCATGCCCGTAGAACAACTGAAGCAGATGCATGCATCACTGCTGGACTGTGTAGCCTGCCTGTCATCGGACGATCTCAGGGAACAGTACCATGACGACCTCAGTCCACTGGGCTGGCACCTCGGGCATGTTGCGTACATAGGTCAGTACTGGCTGCATGAAGTCATCAGGGGCGATGCCAGCAGAACCGCCGGTATGGACCAGCAATTCCTCCCTGAACTGATCGAAAAAAACCGCCGGCAGAGCCTGCCGGGCATAGATGATCTCGATGTCATTGCCGATGCTTACCGGGATATCGAAACCACCCTGGAAGCTTTACAGGCTGACGAGCGACAGGGCCATCAACTGCTTGAACGCGACTATATCGGCTGGTTCCTTTTGCAGCATGCCGCACAGCACCTCGAGATCATGCATATGGTGCTGCAGCAGCGGCAGCTGAAAACGCTGGATCACAGCTTGTTCCCCGAAGCCGTCACGGGGACGTTGTCCGAACCCGAGCCGCCCCGGGTGCCTGCGTTGCACATTGAAAGCGGCAGTTACCCGGTCGGCTTCCAAGGTGTGCAGGCCTACGACAATGAATGTCCGGGCTTCAGCAGACAACTGGAAGCGTTTTTGATTGCTTTAACGCCGGTCAGCAATGCCGAGTACCTGGGTTTTATCCGAGCCGGTGGTTATACACGCGAGGCGTACTGGTCGGAAGCAGGCTGGCAATGGCGGCAAGCCAACCGCGTGGATTCGCCGCAGCACTGGCATGCTAAGGGTGACAGCTGGCTGCAGGTTACCCCGACAGGCGTTACCGCGCTTCCAGCTGGTGATGCCGTGAATGGAATCGCCTGGCACGAAGCCGAGGCATTCGCAGCCTATGCCGGTTGCCGTCTGCCTCACGAGCTGGAATGGGAGACAGCCATGAAGCTGTCGGTAGATTTAACATCGACTACCGGCGGCGGCTGGGAATGGTGCGCGAACACCCTGTATCCGTACGAGGGTTTTCAGGCATTTCCCTATCAGCGTTACTCGCAGCCCTGGTTTGACCAACGTCATTACGTACTGCGTGGCGCCGGCCCGTATACCGATGCTTGCGTGCGCCGGCCCAGTTTCAGAAATTTCTACACGGCAGACAAGCGCTACGCCTTTTCCGGTCTGAGACTGGCTGCAAGCCGGTGACGCAATGTCTCGGTTTCGGCCCGGTTGCCGATGATCGATCCCGGGTACTGATACTCGGTTCGATGCCGGGCGTGGCATCCCTGGAAAAGCATCAGTACTACGGGCATCCACGTAACGCCTTTTGGCCGATCATGGGCGAGTTATTCGGCGCCCGCCCGGAGATTGATTACCCGCTGCGCCTGCAGCGGCTGCTCGACCGGCACGTGGCATTATGGGATGTGCTGATGTCCTGTCACCGTCCCGGCAGCCTGGATGCGGATATCAGGTCCGGTACCGAGCAGGTCAACGATTTCAGTGAGCTGTTGGGATCGGACACTCCGGTCCGGGCCATATTCTTCAACGGCATGACAGCAGAAAAAATGTTTAACAAGCACGTTATCCATACACTTGATGGCCTGTCCGAACGCTGTGACCTGGTGCGCCTGCCGTCAACCAGTCCTGCGCATGCGGCGATGACTTTCGATGCAAAATTAAAGGCCTGGCAAGTCGTTGCCGACTACGCCGGCTAGCCGGCGAAATACAGGCTTCTGCCACCGTCGTTAACCAGGCTGATCCGGCAATCATAAAGCGCTTCGAGTTTATCCCTGGTCAGGACTTCTTCGATGCAGCCGGATTCGCAATGGCCGTCTTCATACATCAGCAGGGCGTGGCTGCAGTATTGGCTGGCGTGATTGAGGTCATGCAGCACCAGCACATTGAGCCGGTCCCGTGCTGCGGTGATCAGGCCGAGCATGTCGGCCTGGTGACGCAGGTCCAGGTAGCTGGCCGGCTCATCAAACAGCTGGACCGGCGCCTGCTGGGCGAGCGCGGCGGCAATATTGACGCGTTGATGCTCACCGCCTGACAGGCTCGTGATGTCCCGGTCATGAAATCCGGCGAGTCCGACGCGCGCGAGCACGTCACGGGCGGTTTGCCGGTCCAGGTCGGATTCGCTTCCCCAGCGTGACACGTGCGGGTGGCGTCCCGCCATCACGGTTTCGAGTACCGTAGAGGGAAAGGGTTCCTCATTGCGCTGGAACAGTACGCTGCGCAGCAGGGCCAGTTCGTGAGGGGTGTATTCACCCAGTGCCCGGCCGCTGAGCAGAATGCTGCCGCGGTCGGGATCTCGCAGTCCCGCCAGGGTATGCAGCAGGGTCGTCTTGCCCGTACCGTTGGGCCCGAGGATGCACCAGTTCTCACCCCTGTTCAGGGTAACGTCCAGGCCGCTGCACAAAACACGTCGTCCGATGCGCAGTTCCAAACCCTGCACTGCGATGCTGATTGATGCGTTGCTGCCGGACAAATGTCTTTGCGCCTCGGCAATCATATGGCTTGCAACCAGACTGTGTTATACACTCGCATCCCCGCTAAAATTAATGACACCCGGATTCCGGGTGACCCCAGCACGAGCCATGACCGCCATAACTCTCGACGACAAACCACTTAAAAACGATGCCTGCCGAATGGAAGAGCTGGATGATGAAATCCTGCTCTATCATCCCGGTAATAACAAGACCCTGTACATCAACAAGTCCGCTTCAATTATCTGGCAGCTATGCACCGGAGAGCAGACGGTCTCGGAGATCATCAACCTGATACGCGACGCCTACCCGTCACAGGACGGCAGTCTCGAGGATGATGTGCTCAGCACACTCAACGACCTCAAAGACAATGACGCGGTAACGATGCCCTGATGCATCTGCGCAACCTGAGCTTCGGTGACAGCAGCATCGAGATAGTCACCCACAGCGACAAAACGCGGGAGATGGTAGAAATGCTGTTCACTGGTGTGCCATCCGAAGGCAGTCATGCCCCCCATGCGCGCCTGGAGATCAGCCAGGACAGGGACGGCGGTTACCGGTTATCACGCGACGACAAGCAGATCTACGCGGGAGAATCACTCGCCGCATTGGCCAATTCGCTGATGGACACGAGTATTTTTAACCTGGCTGACAAGTGCAGCAGCGGTATGCTGTTCCATGCCGCCTGCCTGAGCTGGAAGGGTAGGGGTGTGATCCTGCCAGCCCAGTCCGGACACGGCAAAACCACCTTGTCAGCCTGGCTGCTGTCCAATGGTTTCGACTACCTGACTGACGAGCTCGTGTATCTGCCGCTGGATTCACTGCGCGCCCTGTGTTTCGGGCGGCCGCTGAACGTCAAGTACGGCTCGCGCGAGATTATCGAGGATCTGCTGGGCGACAATCGCGATGACGAAAGTATTATCCGCGGGCCGATCGCCATGCTCGTGCCTCCGTCACTGATACGTGCAGACAATGAGCCGGTAGAACCGGATGTCAGCATGATCTTCTTTCCACGCTATCGGGCAGACACGGAATTCAGCCTCGAAAAACTGTCCCCTGCACAGACGGGCATGTCGATGATGGCCTGCCTGGTCAATGCCAGGAATCTGCCCGGCGACGGTTTCAGGTCAACCGTTGACCTGGCGCGCAAGGTTCCTGCCTACAATATTACCTATCCGGATTTTGACGGGGTGCTGGGTACGATTACGGGGCTGCTCGAAGAACGTCCGCTCTAGCCGGTGTTTTTGCGCCCAAGGCCCTGGCGTACCAGCTTGATGGCCAGCAGCACCCACGGTGTGCCATGCAGCAGCAGGTCGAATATATCGATCGGCTTCGACAGGGTGCCGTTTGCCAGCATTCCCAGTTTTTCGACGATGTGAGGCACCGGGACAAAGGGGGCAAGGCCAAGGGTCAGCGCTATGATGAGTAGTGCCATGGTCGATATTTGGTCAATCCATTTCATATAAGGCCTTGATAACGTTTAGGGATTTCGGGTTGCCGGTGATTGACGGGTTACCTGATTAATTTTGTCAGGTATAATTGAAGATTAAATTTTATAAGAGTAGTGAGCAATGGCAAACATATCCGAGGAAAAAAACATTGAACTGACCAGGAACGTCATTCGTATGCTGGACCAGTTCGGCCTCGACGCCGAGCAGCAAATCAAGGTGCTCGGTTTTCCCGAAGGCACACGCACCAGGACGCTCAGGCAGCACCGTGAAAATATCCCGTTTCCGGACGACCCCAGTATCCAGGAGCGCGTTTCAATCCTCGTCCACATCAATGACGCGCTGCGGACCACTTACCCGACCAACCCGCAGATGGCGTTGTTCTGGGTCAGGAAAAAGAACCGCCATCTCGACAACGCAACCCCCGCAGAAGTGATGGGGCGCGGCAGCAAGAATGATCTGATCGACGTGCTGTCCCAGCTCGACTGCACCGTGCACTGGGACATCTCCAGCTCGTAAAGCCGATCAGGCCGTCGGCAGCGTTATCTCGAATACGACGCCGTTTTCCGCCTCGTTATTGCGCGCTGTCGCGGTGCCCCCGTGTGCGTCCACGATCAGCCGCACGATGTGCAGCCCCATGCCAAGGTGCGAGCGTACCGTGCCGGTCGGCCGGATTGAAACCATCGGGTCGAACAGCCTTTCCTGCATTTCCTCTGGCAGTGTCTTGCCGATATTCATGACCTTGATGATGACCTCGTTGTGCCAGACGCTCAGCGATATGGAGACCTGCTGACCGGGCGCGCTGAAATCAACCGCATTGTCGACCAGCTTGTCGAGCATCTGGGCGATATGGTCAGGACTGCCGTTGATGTAGACCTGGTGTTCAGGCAGTTTCATGATGAAGCCGGCTTTAAACTCGGGATGACTCTCCTGGTAGCCTTCCATGTACAGAGACAGCATTTCGTTCAGGTTGAATCGCTCATGACCTTCTGTCTTGAGTGCCTCTTCGAGGTTGCCGGCCTCGGTCAGGCTGGCCAGCAGCGAGCCCAGCCGGTTGACGCCATTTTGTGCCCGCGCCATGTACTTGCTCTCGCTGATGTCGGGGTGGTGCGTACCCAGGTTCTCCAGTGACGAGTTGACCACGTTGAGCGGATTGTTGAGTTCATGGGCCAACGTGTCAGGCATGCTTTCGAGATAGCGATTGTAATGAGCCAGGCGTGATAGCATGTCGGTTATGCTGCGGGACAGGTCTCCCACCTCATCGCGGGACTTCTGGTCAGGAATATCGCGTTCTTCACGCATGCGTCCTTCCGGGCTGATCGCCAGGCCACTGGCACGGCTGAGCTTGCGAATGCGGCGCGTCAGGCGCCAGGTGAACGTCATCAGGGCGATAGCCACGATCATGAATACGATGACGGTGACGGCAATGACATTCTGCAGCAGGCGATTCTGTAATGCCGTTGCATTGTTGCCGCTCTGTTCGACTATGACCGCGCCCGTGATTTCATCGCCGGACCAGATCGGGTGGGCGGCCATCAGCACCTGGGCCTGCTGGTCGACCGACGCGCGGCGGTCGGTGGCGGGCATGCCTTCCAGTACCTGGAAGAGAATCTCCTCGCTGCGCTCCCGGGTGTCCACCGGCAGGTCGCTGAAATTGCCTTCAGGCGGCTTGAGTATGAAGCGGTAGATCGGTGCGAGGATGCGATCCATCCACAGCTGCAGCGATTTCATATTGCTGTCTATAGACGTCACGATGTAGCCGCCGATGCTGGACAGGTCGCCGACCACGGCGCGGACACGTTTGAACCGGTCTACCACCCAGATGCGGGTGCCGGGCTTGTCCAGTGCATGCAGGATGCGTTCGATCTCCGGTGCGGGGATCAGCACGCGACCCAGTTCTGCAATCTTACGCGTTGGCGATGTGCTGATCAGCGATGACATCTGGCGATCCTTTGCATCATCGACATCCGCAATAGCCAGGGCCAGGCGTGCATCGCCGGACACCAGCCTGCGGGGAATGAGCAATTCGATGGCGTAGCCGTCCTTGACCGGTTTCATGTGCGAAACAATGGTGTAGACAGGCTTGCCGGTCAGTGGATATACCCAGTTCTCGTCCATCTTGTAGACATCCATGCGGCCCGGACGTGATGCGGTGACGACATAGCGGTCGAGGTCGCCATCCTGGTCGCGTAGAAACATGCGCAGGTGATCGCTCTGGTTCAGCGGCCTGACCTTGGGGTCACGATAGATTATGTCTCCGTCTTCAACCTGGAACAGCGCGTAGACATACGGTCCCCAGCTGCCAAGAACGTGGTCATAGGCAAGATCGGGTGTATCCGGTTCGGTGGAGTTGGTTTCAGGTTCAACCGGGTAGTGATTGAGATCCTTTAGTATGTCGTCCCAGTCATCGAATTCACCGTCGATCCGAATCGGGCCGGGCAGCTGCCTTACCTGCAGATCACCGGCTTCCGATACGATATCCGGCCCGCCCGTTTCCAGACTGAACAGTTCCGGCCGGTCATGCAGGACTGTGGAAACGGCGCTGGCGGTAGTGAGCAGGGCATCTTCCTGCCCTTGCAGCACGAAGGCCTTCATTTCCCGCACGTACTGGTAGCCCATCCAGGGGATCAGCAGCAGGGTCATGATCACCAGGGACAGCTTGTAGCGAATGCTGAGCTTCATTAGCAGTGTGTGTCGCCGGGCAGTCCGATCAGGACGTGGCGTTCCATCTGTAGCCGACGCCAAATACTGTCTGGATGCAGTTGAAGCTGTCGTCGATGGTCTTGAACTTGTTGCGTATGCGGCGGATATAGCCGTTTATGGTGTTTCGCTCCACCATGCTCTGCCGTGTCACCTGCATCATGTGGTCATAGGTGCGTACATGCCCGGGCCGGCGTGCCAGTGACTCCACGATCCAGTACTCGGTCAGCGTCAGGTTGACCGGTTTGCCTTTCCAGGTGATGGACATGCTCTGGTTGTCGATTTCGAGGTGTCCGTGGCGATAGTTGTCGTCGTGCTGCTGCTCAGGGGCGCTGAGCGTGTCGGCAATCCGGAACAGGGAGGCGATGCGCACGGCAAGATACTGGAGATTGACCGGCTTGGTCAGGTAGTCCCAGGCATCCAGGCGCAGGCCGGAAACGGTGTCGATGTCACTGTCCCGGGCGGTCAGGAAGATGATGGGTAAATTGGTCGACATACCGCGTAGCTCGCGGCACAGGTCAAAACCGCCGTCAGGTTCATCACCGAGCATGATATCGAGGATGGCCAGGTCCGGCAGGCCTCCCTTGAAGCCTTCCAGTGCCTCGAGCCGGCTTGAATAGGTTTTTACATCAAATCCGTGCCGGGTCAGGGCGTCGGCGTAATTCTCTCTCTGGTCAGGATCGTCTTCGACGATAGCGATACTGCGACTCATTAATTCTGCTCACTGGTGGCTGGTGGGGACAATATAGCAAGCCTGTCGCGCGAACGCGTGATCGGGGCAAAAACCACTTTTTCGCCATAATTTTGCATTACATTGCCATTCCTTTGGGTTCCTGTCGCCAGACCAGTTTGTTTCACTATCAGACAGGAAATTGATCCACAAAAACTGGTCTTAAACGGTAAACAGCTGGAAATAAGGCAAAGGAAAATATCATGGGAAAAATGGTCTTCATACCCCTGACTGACGAGATTCTTTACGAGCAACCGGAACTCATTCGCAACCGGCTCGTTCCCTACCAGGTCGGCGTTTCATGTTATCACTGGCTGAAAGAAGCAAACGTGGAAATTGAATACGCCGACGGTCATCGCGAGGCCGTTACGGAACACGCTGCTTGACCCGGTAAATCGATCTGCAGCCCGGTAGCCTTCAGGGCGCTCGGGAATTCTCAAGGCGGCAGTTTACTGCCGCCTTTCTTGTTTTAGCCCGCACTGAACAGCCCAATCCGCACACCAATACTTGCTCCGGGACTCCCGGGCAAAGTAACATTGCCTGCTTGTTTCAGCTCTGCAGGCAATGATCATGATTTACGGCAGTCTTGTCGCCCTCGTCACACCGATGAACACGGACGGCAGCATCGATCTGGCAGCACTTGCCGGGCTAATAGAATTCCATGTCGACAACGGCACCGATGGCATTGTTGCTGTCGGCACAACCGGTGAGTCGGCGACGCTCGATGTCGACGAACACTGCGAGGTTATCCGCCAGACTATCCGGCTGGTCAACGGGCGTATGCCGGTTATTGCCGGTACCGGTGCCAACTCCACCCAGGAAGCCATTGCCCTGACCAGGACAGCGGCCGAGCTGGGTGCGGACGCCTGCCTGCTGGTGACACCCTATTACAACAAGCCCACCCAGGAAGGCCTGTATCTGCATTACAAGGCCATCGCCGAGGCCGTCGACGTACCCCAGATTCTGTATAATGTTCCGGGCCGGACAGCCTGTGACATGTCCGACGATACCAGCTTGAAATTGTCCGAAATCACCAACATAGTCGGACTCAAGGATGCGACCGGGGACCTGGACAGGGCACGTTACCTGGTCAGCCAGCGCAGCAGTGACTTCGCGCTATATTCCGGTGACGACGCAACGGCAGGGCAGTTCGTGGCAATCGGCGGGGAAGGGGTGATTTCCGTAACTGCCAATATTGCACCGGCAGGGATGCACGACATGATCGTTGCGGCCCGCGAAGGCGACACATCACAGGCAGCCGGGATCGATGCGCGACTCGAATCGCTGCATCGGGATCTCTTCATCGAGTCCAGCCCGATTCCGGTTAAATGGCTGCTGCACGAGATGGGGTTGATTGGCCCCGGTATCCGGCTGCCGTTGACACCCCTGTCAGACCATTACCATTCAGTTCTCAGGAATGCGGCCAGGAAGGCCGGAGCCCTGTAACACGGAAATACATAAATGAAGACAACTTCCTATTTACTACTGCCGCTTATAGCCGCAGCGTTGCTGACCAGCGGTTGCAGCTGGTTCAAAAAAGAAGATGAAGCGACGTTCGAACAGCCCAAACCACTGACGGATTATCATTCCAGCCGGCCTGTTTCACCGCTTGAAGTACCCCCGGACCTGATCACGGATTCCAGAAGCCAGCAAAATGTCCCGGCTTATGGACAATCGGACGTAAAGTATTCAGAGTTTTCCGATCAGGCAGAAAGCCCTGCATCGATCCAGGACGCGGTTAAGCCGGCAGAGGCTGCAACCGAGAGCAAGCCCGCTGCACAACGGGACATGTATATCGAGCGCGCTGGCAGCCAGCGCTGGCTGGTCGTCAATGAACCGATGGATAAGGTCTGGCCGCAGCTGAACACCTTTGTGCTGCAGAACGGACTGACCATCACCCGGGAAGACAAGAAAATCGGCATCATTGAAACAGACTGGGCACAAAACCATGCTGACAGCGTGCTGCGCGGTACCCAGAAATATCTCGGCAAGTGGATCGGCTCGCTGTACACAACGGGAACACGCGACAAGTTCCGCCTGCGCATTGAACCCGGGCGTGACAGCACCAACAGCTCGGAAGTCTACCTGACCCATCGCGGCATGACGGAAGTGATTACGCAGGAGGGCGGAGTTGATCCGCAGGCAACAGCCTGGCAACCGTCCGGGTCCAACCCGGAACTGGAAGCCGAGATGCTCACATTGCTCATGGTCAGTCTTGGAGCGACAAGAACCGAAGCTGCCGACAAGCTGGCATCCCCCGAGCCGGAAAAAGAACGCGCTTCACTGGTTATCGTGGCGGGCGAAGCGCCCATCCTGATGATAGAGGATACACTTGATGTTGCCTGGCGCAGGGTAGGGCAGACTCTCGACCGGGTCGGGTTTATGGTTGAAGACCGCAACCGGGACGATGGCATCTATTTTGTCCGCTATGGCGATCCCGAGGTCTATGAGAAGAAGAAGGGCTTTTTCGGTAAGCTGTTCAAAGGCAGTGATGACAGTCTCAGCACGGATGAGTACCAGATCATTCTAACCGGTCGCGGTGAGCAGACCGTAGCGCGGGTTGCCAATACAGATGGCCAGCCGACACCGGTGAAGGTGTCAGAGCAGATTCTGACGCTCCTGTACGAGCAGCTCAAATAAGGGCTTTAACCCGTAGTCACAGCGGACCGCGCCTGTTTATGTCGGGCAGATGGTTCGTATGACGCCACATCGTCTCATCAATCGGGATCACTGACCAATGAGCATACTGTCCCTGCACGGCGCACCCGCCCTGTCCCAATTCCGGCTTGCCCGGCTGCTTGATGAACTAAAGGCCGGGATTCAGGACCTCAGGTCGCTGTCTGCCAGTTACTGGCATTTCGTAAATATCGAGCAGGAACTCGACGAACTTGAAACAGCCCACTTAAACGGCCTGCTCGACTACGGTCCTGCACGGCACGCCAAAGATGTCCCGGGCCAGGTGTTCCTGGTCATCCCGCGCCCCGGCACGATTTCTCCCTGGTCAACAAAGGCAACGGATATCGCCCGCCATTGCGGCCTTGAAAAAGTACTGCGCATTGAGCGTGGAATCGTCTGGCACGTAGAACTGGATGGTCAGCACATCCTCAATGCGTCCGAGACGACGATGATTGAGGATCGCATTCATGACCGCATGGTCGAAGCTGTTTTCACCGACTTGGCGGATGCGGCCCTTTTGTTTGCCGAACATGATCCGGCACCGATGCGCTGCGTCAATATTCTGCAGGAAGGCAAGGATAGCCTGGTCAGGGCAAACAGCCAGTGGGGACTGGCATTGTCTGAAGATGAAATAGACTATCTCGCCGAAGCCTTCGGTCGCGAAGGCCGCAACCCTACAGACGTAGAATTGATGATGTTTGCCCAGGTCAATTCCGAGCATTGCCGTCATAAAATATTCAATGCCGACTGGGTGATAGATGGCAGGGATCGTGATGCGAGCCTGTTTGGCATGATTCGCAATACACACGAAAAGCATCCCCGCGGAACAGTTGTTGCCTACAGCGATAATTCATCAGTCATCGAGGGATACGAGCAGAGCAACTTCCGGCTTGAGCCCGGTGGCAGAAAATATGCCTGGCATGATGGCGATGCGCATATCCTGATGAAGGTCGAGACGCATAATCATCCAACGGCCATCGCCCCGCATCCGGGTGCGGCAACCGGATCGGGAGGGGAAATCCGTGACGAGGGCGCTACCGGTCGCGGCAGTCGCCCCAAGGCCGGTTTAACAGGTTTTACCGTGTCCAACCTGAAGCTGCCTGGCGCAACACAGCCCTGGGAAGTCGACCACGGCAAGCCGGGGCGCATCGTGAGTGCGCTGGATATCATGCTCGAAGGGCCGATCGGCGGGGCATCCTTCAACAACGAGTTTGGCCGACCGAATATCTGCGGCTACTTCCGCACCTACGAACAGGACGTAGCAACGGCCGGGGGCAGCGAGGTGCGCGGGTATCACAAGCCCATCATGCTGGCCGGCGGCCTGGGTTCCATCCAGGATGTGCACGTGCACAAGCACGATATACCACCCGGGACTCGCATCGTAGTGCTGGGCGGCCCGTCCATGCTGATCGGACTCGGTGGCGGCGCGGCATCGAGCATGTCCTCGGGCGCCAGCTCGGAAGACCTTGATTTCGCCTCGGTACAGCGCAGCAACCCTGAAATGCAGCGGCGTTGCCAGGAAGTGATCAATCGCTGCAGTGAGCTGGGCCCTGGCAGTCCCATCCTGTCTATCCATGACGTCGGTGCCGGGGGTATTTCCAACGCCCTGCCGGAACTGGTCGATGACTCCGGCCGCGGCGGCCATTTCGAATTGCGTGATGTACTCAATGACGAGCCCGGCATGTCGCCTATGCAGTTGTGGAGCAACGAGTCGCAGGAGCGCTACGTACTCGCTGTAGATTCAGCATCCTGGGATACCTTTACGGATATATGCGCGCGTGAACGATGTCTGTATGCCGTTGTAGGCAAGGCAACCGGCGAACGCAGGCTGGTACTGGAAGACAGGCATTTCAAAGGCGCTGAACCGGACCCGGATTCAGCCTGTTCCGACCCGGGGCGCCCCATCGACATGGACATGGCGGTTTTACTCGGTAAGCCGCCTAAGATGACGCGTAACGTCGCGCACGTTGATGTTGACCAGCCGCCGGTAGATACCAGTGCTATGACTCTGCATGACGCCGCAATGCGCGTTTTACGTCTGCCCACAGTTGCGAGTAAAGGCTTCCTGATTACCATCGGCGACCGCAGTGTTACGGGCCTGGTCAGCCGGGATCAGATGGTTGGCCCCTGGCAGGTACCAGTCGCCGACTGTGCCGTTACAGCTACCAGCCTGGCATCGACTACCGGTGAGGCCATGGCGATGGGAGAAAGAACACCGCTGGCCCTGATTGACGCACCCAGCAGCGGTCGCATGGCGATCGGTGAGGCATTGACCAATATCGCTGCTGCCAGCATTCAGGACATCTCTGATATCAAGTTGTCTGCCAACTGGATGGCTCCGGCCGGTCACCCCGGTGAAGACGCCCGCCTGTTCGATACCGTGCAGAGCATTGGCATGGAATTGTGTCCGGCGCTGGGCATTTCCATACCGGTTGGCAAAGATTCCATGTCAATGAAGACAGTGTGGGACGACGAGCGCGGCAGTCATGCCGTGACAGCGCCGCTGTCGCTGATCATCTCCGCATTTGCCCCGGTTAAGGATATCCGTACGACGCTGAGCCCACAGTTGATCCAGTCGGATGAAGCGAGTGAATTGCTGTTGATCGATCTCGGTGCGGGCCGAAACAGGCTGGGCGGTTCCTGCCTGGCCCAGGTCTACAACCAGTTGGGTAATGAGTGTCCCGATGCCGACCAGCCGGCGCTGCTGTGCGGATTTTTCGCCGCCATTCAGCAACTGAACGGGAAGGACATGCTGCTGGCCTACCATGATCGTTCCGACGGCGGTTTGTTCGCGACGCTATGCGAAATGTCTTTTGCAGGGCATTGCGGAGTAGACATAGACCTGCCCGGTGATGATGCTTTCGCCACACTGTTCAATGAAGAACTGGGTGCAGTCATCCAGGTTCGCTCCAGTGACCGGATGCAGATTGATAACATATTCGAACAGCATGGCCTGGGTGC
>JARFQC010000204.1 GCA_029287965.1 Arenicellales bacterium | reverse complement strand
TCGACACCGCCGGATAATCCCAGCAGTACTTCGTCGTTACCCACCTGCACGCGTATCCGCTCTATACTGTCCTCGATAATCTTTGCCGGCGTCCACAATGAGCCGCAACCGCATATGTCATGTACAAAGCGAGCTATGATCCTGTCGCCCTGGCGGGTATGGGTGACTTCCGGATGAAACTGCAAGCCATAATAATGCCGGGATTCGTCAGCCATGCCGGCCAGCGGTGCGTTGTCCGTTTCGGCGATGGGCATGAAGCCATCCGGCAGCCTGGTTACACGGTCGCCATGGCTCATCCAGACATCCAGCAAGCCATAGCCTTCTGGCGTCGTGTGATCCTCGATCTCGCGCAACAGGGCAGAATGCCCGCGTGCTCGCACCTGCGCATAGCCATACTCGTGGTGACTGGCTGATTCCACATCCCCGCCGAGCTGTGCAGCCATGGTCTGCATGCCATAGCAAATACCCAGCACGGGTATATCCATGTCGAAAACCAGCTGGTTGGCAAGTGGCGGGTCGCCATCCGTTACGCTTTCCGGACCACCCGATAGGATGACACCCCGGGGAGCAAAGTCCCGGATGTGTTCATCATCAATGTCGTAGGGGAATATCTCGCTGTAGACGCCGGCCTCGCGCACCCGCCGGGCAATCAGCTGCGTATACTGGGAACCAAAATCGAGGATTAATATCCTGTCGGCATGGATGTTCTCTGTCATGGAGGACGGAATCCGGGTCGGATCAGACCCTGTAGTTCGGGGCTTCTTTGGTAATCGTCACGTCGTGTACGTGGCTTTCGGCCATACCGGCACCGGTGACGCGTACGAATTCCGGCTTGGTGCGCATGTCTTCAATGGTCTTGCAGCCCGTGTAGCCCATGCTCGAGCGCATACCGCCCATCATCTGGTGAACGATGCTGGCCATCGGCCCCTTGTAAGGTACGCGTCCTTCGATACCTTCGGGGACGAATTTTTCGACGTTGCCGGTGTTTTCCTGGAAATAGCGATCGCTGGATCCCTGCTGCATGGCACCCAACGAACCCATTCCACGATAGGATTTATACGAGCGCCCCTGGTACAGCTCTACTTCTCCCGGAGCCTCCTCGGTACCCGCCAGCATGCTGCCAACCATAATGCTGTGGGCACCGGCGACGATGGCCTTGGCCATATCGCCCGAGTAGCGGATGCCGCCATCGGCGATCAAAGGCACATCGGTGTCTTTAAGTGCATCGGCTACATTGCTGACCGCCGTTATCTGCGGTACGCCCACGCCCGCGACTATCCGCGTCGTACAAATCGACCCCGGGCCGATTCCGACTTTCACCCCGTCAGCACCAGCAGCCACGAGGTCCCGCGCCGCTGCGGCAGTGGCGATATTGCCACCAATCACATCAATATCGGGGAAGTTCGACTTGACCCACTCGACACGATCGAGCACACCACGCGAGTGGCCATGTGCCGTGTCGACGACGATGACGTCAACACCGGCTTCGGCCAGTGCCACAACACGTTCCTCGGTCTCTTCCCCTGTCCCGACTGCCGCGCCTGCACGCAGCCTGCCCTGCTCGTCCTTGCAGGCAAGCGGTTTGTCTGTTGCCTTCTGTATGTCTTTAACGGTAACCATTCCGCGCAGATGAAAGGCATCGTTGACGACCAGCACCTTTTCTATCCGATGCTTGTGCAGCAATGCAATAATTTCTTCGCGCCCTGCACCTTCATGAACGGTTACGAGCCTTTCCTTGGGTGTCATAACCTTGGAAACCGGCTCGTTGAAGCGTGTTTCAAAACGCAGGTCCCGAGCCGTCACAATGCCCACCAGGTCATTGCCGTCGATGACCGGCACGCCGGATATACCCACTTCGTGTGTGAGTTCCATGACTTCACGTATGCTGGTTGTCGGGCTGACGGTGTACGGATCGGCAATGACGCCGCTTTCGAATTTTTTTACCTTGCGCACTTCGGCGGCCTGCTGTGTAGCGCTCATATTCTTGTGAATGATGCCGATTCCACCCTCCTGGGCTATGGCGATCGCAAGACGGGCTTCCGTTACGGTATCCATTGCCGCTGAAACGAGCGGTACATTCAGGCTGATGTTGCGTGTGAGTCGCGTTCTGAGGTCGGCGTCGCGGGGCAGAAATTCACTGCGTGCAGGCAGCAGGAGGACGTCGTCGAAGGTGAGTGCTTGTTCTGTTATTCGCATCGCGGAATTATAGAGAGACAGTCGGTTTGGGTAAA
Organism: Arenicellales bacterium; assembly: GCA_029287965.1. Classification (GTDB taxonomy): domain Bacteria; phylum Pseudomonadota; class Gammaproteobacteria; order BMS3Bbin11; family BMS3Bbin11; genus JARFQC01. The sequence goes on along the minus strand of JARFQC010000204.1, from coordinate 7,391 downwards.
CACGCAGAGGCTAAAAAATATTCTCAAATTGCCCATATTTTGTGTTTCAACCGGTATTTCCGGGAAATCTATTCAGGCTTGACTGCATGCGCCGGAATACGCATCATACGGGGTCATAATTATAAATCTGTTAAACCACTTGTGAGGATTCCCGATGATTAGAAAACTGATTCTTGTCGCATTTGCATCGACTGCGTTTGCCCTCGGTGCGTGTGCATCAGATGGCGGTGCATCAAATGACGCATTTGCAAAACAGGTCGCTGATGTAAAAAGCAGCATGAAAGAACTGAAAGCCGACAACGCCCTGTGGCGCGACACCGGCAAGTTCGTTGAAGAGGCCGAAAAGGCACATGCAGCCGGCGATGCTGAAAAAGCCAACAAAATGCTGAAAAAGGCTCAATTTGAAGTCGATGCTGCCAGGAAGCAGTTCGAATCGCAGAAAGGTGCCGGACCTACTTACTAATCAGCACACTGCAAGTCACTGAAAAGCCGGGCCCTGCCCGGCTTTTTTTATACGCTGCATCTTTTCACATACACCATGCCGAATAAACTTCCCGTCTATCGTGTATCCCGTTTCGTCAGCGAGGCAAGAAGCCTGCTGGAAGCGAGCTACCCGGGCATCCGTATCGAAGGTGAGATCTCAAATCTCGCCCAGCCTGCATCGGGTCACAAGTATTTCACTCTCAAAGATGAAACGGCCCAGGTTCGCTGCGCAATGTTTCGCAACCGGGCCAGGTTTGCCTTCTGTAAACTCGCAGAAGGACAGCACGTAATCATCACCGCTCGCGTCAGTCTTTACGAGGCACGCGGTGAATTTCAGTGCATTGTCCAATCAGTGGAGGACGCTGGTGAAGGGCAGCTGAGGCTGAGATTTGAACAGCTCAAGAAAAGGCTTGCCGATGAAGGACTGTTTGATGCGGCGAAAAAAACCGTGCCGCCGGAAATGCCGGGCAGAATCGGAATAATCACCTCCCCTTCGGGCGCTGCTGTACACGACATCATCACTACTTTCCGGCGTCGCTTTCCGGCCATTCCCCTGCTGATCTATCCGGTTACCGTGCAGGGTGATACAGCCGCTGCAGACATTGCTGCCGCCCTGCAAACCGCCAACGCCAGGAATGAATGCGATGTACTGATCCTCGCAAGGGGTGGAGGAACGCTGGAGGACCTGTGGCCTTTCAATGAAGAAATCGTCGCGCGGGCAGTCTACGCCAGTCGTATACCGGTGATTTCCGCTGTCGGTCACGAGACAGACTTCAGTATTTCCGACATGGTCGCCGATGCCCGGGCTGCCACGCCGACTGCCGCTGCTGAAATGTTATCACCAGACCAGGACGCAGTATTGAATCAAATTCAGAACCGGGAAAAACAGCTGCTGCGCAGCGTTGAGCGAACAATAGAGAATGCCGCACAGCGTGTGGACTTCGCCCTGCGTCACCTGCAACACCCTGAAATGTCGTTGCGAAACCGCAAGCAGCACCTGCGACAGCTGCAACTGCGGCTTGGGCAGACAACACGAAGTCAGCTCGCCAGGCAGCGCGCGGCCAGTCAGCTCGCAAAACAGCGTCTCGCTGATAACTCACCTGGCAATAAACTGATACAGGCCAGCCAGGCATTAGCGCTAACCAGGGAAAAACTGGTTAACGGGCAGACAGCTTTGCTGAAGGACAGGCACAGTGCATTGGCAAATTCGGTTCAAACACTGCATGTCCTGAGCCCGCTAGCAACACTTGCGCGTGGTTATGCCACACTGCACAATCCGCATGACAACAAACCCGTGACATCCGTAACCATGGTCAGTCAGGGTGAATCGATTACCGCGCGACTCGGTGACGGTGAACTCGACTGCCTGATCAACCAGGTAAATAAAAAAGAATGATCCCTGCCAGCAGCCTGATACACGCCCTCCTGAAAGCAAGCCTGATCGCCATCATTGGCCTGGCACCCACACTTCTACAAGGCGCAACTGACAGCAGCTTTAAACCGTCACCCGTACCGGGGGGCGTCGCCGTAATCGACCTCGGCAGTTCGAATGACCCCCGGCCCACCGTGCACTTCGGTACCAAGCGCACCATGGTGGTGGATCAGGATGGCCGCTGGAAGGCACTGATCGGACTGCCTTTGACTGTCCTGCCAGGCAGCAAAATCATCAGTGTACAGAGAGCTGAAAAAAGTCGTGAAGAAATGATTTCTTTTCAGATCGCGCCGAAGAACTATCCGGAGCAGCGCATCAAGATCAAGGAAACCAAGTACGTGTCGCCGGACAAGGAACAGCTTGCACGCATAAGCAAGGAAGCCGGACATATCGGTGCCCAGTTCCGTATCTGGCGCGATGTTTCAGACATACCGCTGTTAATGGACTGGCCGGTAGACGGCCGCCTCAGCAGTCCTTTCGGCCTCAAGCGTTTTTTCAATGATAAGCCGCGCAAGCCTCACAGCGGCATTGATATCGCTGCACCGGAGGGTACCGATATCCTGATGCCCATTTCCGGGGTGGTAACGGACACGGGTGATTACTATTTCAACGGCAACACGGTATTTATCGATCATGGCCAGGGCATGATCAGCATGTTTTGTCACTTGAGTAAGATCAACGTCAAGAAAGGCGACGTACTTGCAAGAGGACAGAAAGTCGGAGAAGTTGGCAAGACGGGACGTGTAACAGGCCCTCACCTGCACTGGAGCCTGAGCCTGAATCAGAGCCGCGTCGATCCTATGCTGTTTCTCCCGGAACACAAGAATGCAGGCCAGACAGGCACAGACAGCAAGTAATCCTGAGCCGGCGACAAACCGCAGAGATCAGATGGTAGTACTCATCTCTGCTTCTGCCGACACCTTGGCCACAAGCAGGTCCTGACTGATCGCACGCCAATCACTGTCTTTCTTGTCGATCAGTTCGGACAATTTCTTGCTTACGCGCTGGTAGTTCAGGTCGGTACGTTCAGTAATCATCCGCGCACCCACTTCGAGGAAGTTGATGACGGCTTCCAGCTTCATTAGCTTGTCGCGCTTTTCCCGGATATCAACGTCTTCGTTCTTGTCTTCGAAATACTGCTGAGAATTATCGGCAATCATCGTAACGGCCTTGTTAAAGCTGTTGAAATCCAGCCTGAACATGCCGTAGGCACGCTGGTAAAGACGGAAGTAATCCATCAGGAAGTCTTTGATCTTGGCCAGGCGCTTGTGCTTTTTCAGGGCACCGACAAACAGGCTGAATACGTCTTCATACTCTTCCTTGATCAGGACGTTGCGCTCCTTCACTTCCCGCATGGTCGGGTTCATGGCCAACTGGCACATGGCGTTGATCTCTTCGAGCAGTTCGTCGATTTCGCGCTGCTTAAGTTTTGCCTCGCGCTGTACCATGGCCAGGTTGTTCTTGGCTTCAGCATGATCGAAAGTCTGGATCACCTCGTCCTTGATACTGCTTTCCAACTCTGACGAGGGATCATTGCCGAGTGAACCGGACAGGCGCTTTTTGAGACGATGACTGGCTTCCTTGGCAATTCTGTATTCATTAGCGCGACGCGCCTCCATTTCCTTTATTTCAAGGAACTCACCCATATAGGTATTGAATGTCTTCACTTTCAGCAGAAACTGATGAGTGAAATTCATAAACGGTGAAAAGAAGTCGGTGCTCTCCTGGGGGGTAACCTTGAGACGGTCAAAATAGCTACGCAGGTACGAGACTTTGCGGGCAATGATTTCCGTGCTGCTCTGAATGCGGGTGCTGATCTTGGAAAGGTCGCTGAATGCGGTGTGCATTTCTTCATTGAATTTGAGGATATCAATGAGTTTGCGCAGCATCGTTTCTTCGCCGCTGGTACGTAAAAACAGGGCCTGCAGACTTTGCTTGGCATCACGCAATTGTGAGGCGGACAACAGCGCATTCTGCTCCGTATACAGAAGAGCGGTCATGACGACCAGCATCTCTTTCTGCTTTGTTCCAATTTCAGTGTTGCTTATGTGATCCATACCGATGAGTGGTCTTATTTAGCCGATGAAAGTAACTTTTCTTTTGTTTTTTCACACACTTAAGAACGATAGTTCATGAACTATCAATAGTCAATATTTTCAGGTCGTCGGCAGGATTCTAAGACGACACGCCGGTGCGGGTCTACTTTTTACGTCGTTTCTGGCTCGCTTTTCTTGCCCGCGGTGAACGACGCCCTTCGAAGGGGTTATCGGACGCGCGCATCTCTATCCGGACCGGCGTACCCTGCAGATCGCAGGCCTTGCGAAACGTGTTGGTCAGAAAGCGTTTGTAAGAGCCGGGTAATTTGTTCAGATAGTTACCGTGAATAATGATAAATGGCGGGTTGCGGCCAGCCTGATGGGCAAATTTTGGTTTACTGCGGCGGCCCTTTACGTATGGCGGGGGATTCTCAGCGACGGCCTTTTCAAGAATCCGGTTAAGAAAAGATGTCGGCAGTTCTTTCATGGCAGCCTGGTATGCCCTGTCCACAGCAGGAAAAATGTCGCCCACGGCGGTACCGTGCAAGGCCGAGATGTATATAAATTCGGCGAAAGACAGAAAACGCAGCTTGCGATCCACCTCCACAGATATTTTCTGTCGCTGCTCAGGCGACAGTCGATCCCATTTATTCACGACGACAACCATCGCCCTGCCCTGTTCCAGGGCATACGATGCCAGGGTGGCATCCTGATCACTGATTTCACGCTGGGCATCAAGCATCAGCACGACTACATTTGACTCGTCGATGGCCTGCAGGGTCTTTATGACCGAAAATTTTTCGATCTTTTCGTCTACTTTGCCCCGGCGCCTCACGCCTGCGGTATCTATCAGGACGTACTCCCTGTCCTCCCGCTTGAATGGCACTCTGACGCTGTCCCGGGTTGTGCCCGGGCGGTCGAATACAACGACCCGGTTCTCGCCCAGCAGGGCATTGATGAGTGTCGACTTGCCGGCATTCGGTCTGCCAATGACAGCGATGACGGGGTGTTTCTCATCCGCCTCTGGTTTTGCTTCCGGGACGTCTTTAAGTACTGATGACATCATGGAATTAACGCCCTGGCCATGGGCGGAGGAGATAGGATGCAGTTCACCCAGACCGAGGCCATAGAAATCAGCCAGCACAATATTGAAATCCAGGCCTTCGGTCTTGTTGACCGCGAGATGGATAGGCTTGCCCAGCGTGCGCAGGCGATCGAGGATGCGACTGTCCTGTGCGGACAACCCTGAACGGCCGTCAACCAGGAATACTACCGCGTCGGATTCTGCGACCGCTTCCCAGGTCTGGCCGGACATCTCCGAATACAGGGCATCGTCATCGTCATCAAGACCGCCCGTATCGATGACAATAAATGCTTTGCGCTGGTAGCTGCCGTTCCCGTAGATCCGGTCCCGGGTAATACCGGGCTGATCATCGACCAGGGCGTCGCGGCTGCGGGTCAGCCGGTTGAAGAGTGTAGATTTACCGACATTCGGTTGGCCTACCAGAGCGATAACGGGTTTCATCTGTTCGACTGACCATGCTACAGGCGATTGACCTGCCAGCTGGATAATTCACCATCGACCGTCTGAACGAAAATCGTATCACCACGAACCAGCGGCTGGGCCAGAATGGCACTGCCGATCTTGACCCTGCCCGCCTGTTCGCCTGTCGTGACGTCGAGCATATGCATATAGCCTTCGCGGTCGGCAACCACGACATAATCATCGACCCGAACCGGGGCTGAGAGACCGCGGTTATCAAAAGCTGTCTGCTGCCAGGAAGTCAGTCCGGAGTTGCGGTCAATCGCAACGACGACATCGTTTTCGTCTGTCACGTACAGGTTCTTTCTGTCCACTGCCATGTCCTGGTAAGTGGAGACATTGTTCTCCCAGACTATGCGTGCACTGGGTGCATGAATGGCAACCACTCTGGACTGGAACGCCGCGGCATAGACGGTGTCCTGAATCAGCATCGGTCGCGTGTCGAGATCCGCCAGTCGCTCGAGTTCTGACTTGCCGACGGCATCGCCGACCCGTTTTTCCCACAGAATCTGGCCATTATCCAGGCGTACCAGGAGCAGCTTGCCGTTTTCGAAGCCGGCAAAAACGATATCCGACATCACCAGCGGCCGGCTACGTCCACGCAAGGTAAGTCGTGGGGTCGACTGGCGCAGGCTCCATTTTTCAGCTCCATCCACAGAGGACAAACCGGTCAGCCTGTCCACGGACGTGGAGACGACGACAATGCCCTCGCCCGCCATGGGGCTGGCAAGGACCTCACCTTCCAGCTCTACCTGCCAGGCCGTCTCCCCGGTTAACGCATGCAGCGCAATCACCTCTCCTTCTTCCGTACCGACAAAGACCAGGCCGTCGCCGTAGCCGACACCGGCAGAGATATCTGTTTTGAGCTTTCTGGCCCAGATCGCTTCACCGGTATTTATATCGACGGCCGTGACAAGTCCTGCCGAGGACACGGAGTAAAGATTGTCGCCCGCGAGTATGGGCTGGATCAGTCTCGTCTGGTCTTCAATATCGCCGGACGATACTTTCCAGACACGGTTCAGCTCAGCGCTGGAGGTTATTTCCTGTAGCGGAGCAGGTTCCTGCTTGGTGTCGCCGCCGGGTATGACGCTTTTTATTGTCGAGCAGCCGGACAGGAGCATCCCGGCCAACAGCCAAGGCAGGAGCTTTTTCACGATTTGCTGCCACCAAGCGTTGATTCAAGCTTCATGCGCAGCACCGGCTCGTACATCGAGCCTGCCGCAAGCCCGTCGATTGCCGCCCGGTAAGAATCATGTGCGCTGTTCATCTCGCCGAGGCGTGCGTAAATATCCCCGCGCAGTTCGAAATAGTGTGATTCAAAACCCTGCATGTCTTCAACACTCAAAGTGGTCAGGGCCTGCTGGTATTCTCCTTCGTCAAACTGTATCGCAGCCAGCTTCAGGCGGGCAGCATTGACCGTTTCAAACTGGCCGGAGTGGTCAATTGCCCATTGCAGACGCGCCCTGGAATCATCCAGAAGCTTGTCATCATAGCTGATCCTGGCCAGGATCAGGGCGGCCTTGCCCGCATAGGGCGTGTCCTTGTACTCAGTGATCAGGGATTCCCCTGTCAACCGGGCAGCGCTGCTGTCGACTGTCTGGTCCTTTATGAGCATTTCGGCATACATCTATGACGCCGCATCGGCGCGTGAGTTCTGTTAAGTCTTCCACGCGTTGGTGCCAAGTATGATGGCCAGCCCTATTACAACGCCTGATATGATTGGCAGGCGGTTGGCCTTCCTCCAGGCACGCGCCTTTTAGTGTTCGTCGTCTTCGATGAAATGGGGTTCTGCCATGTTCCTTACCTGTTGCTAGAGGCTGTCTCTTATACACATCTCCGAGCCCACGAGACGGAGAGACTCATCGCGTAGGCCGGCGTGGGCGGGAAAGAGGGGGGG
>JARFQC010000196.1 GCA_029287965.1 Arenicellales bacterium | reverse complement strand
CTCGGCAAACTTCACGGGGACACGGTCTACTCCCGTAAAGCTCGCCGAAGACAGCTTTACTGGTAGGGTCGATTGACCAGGGATGGTCAATCGAGTCTTGTCGAGCATGGATGCGAGTCAAGACGACCCGTTAGAACGTAGCCCGGATGTAACGAAGTGGAATCCGGGGATGCTGATGGGCACAGAATAATCCCGGATTACGCTGCGCTTCATCCGGGCTACGGCATGCGAAGCACGAGCGCCCGGGATGTACGAGTCAAGGACATAGGTAACAAAAGAGTCCAAGGACATGGGTTACACTTTTACCGTGATATAGGGCACGGTTTTACCTTTAACGTCTGTTTCATCAAAGCGTCCGAGTGTGACCGGCCCGAAATACACCTGCCAGATCCCATCATCGACTTGTTCCAGCCCTACTGGCTCGCCTTTGAGCAAGTGTGACACATAAACCATCTTGTTATGCCAGTACACCACGCCATTGCTACTGACTTTGCGTACCTCAAAATAATCAGGATAGTGCAGCTCGGGTAGGCGTTCCGGATAGGATCGCAGTGACGACGAATAGCACGAGGCCGGCGTCTGTTGGCCAAGGGCCTCATGCGGTCGCTGCTCATTGTACTCTGCACGAAAGCGATCTAAGCGTTGTTGCTGGGCTTTCAGGCTCGCTGACGGTGGCCGCGTCGCGGCCTGCTTAAGCGTACGGTGCATGCGCTCATGCCGACCGTTCTGTTGCGGCTTGCCCGGTTCAATGCGCTCAGGCAGGATACCCAGCTTGATCCACCACAGCGACAGCCGTGACAAGCCACCGCGTGCGCTACTGGCAAAGGGAACGCCATTGTCAGAACGGATTCGCTCAGGCAATCCGTATTGCCGAAACAGGCGGATGAAAGCCGCCTGGGTGTCTTTCAGCCGTGTCCCTTTCAGGGCCTCGCAACCACACAGGTAGCGGCTTTGATGGTCCATCACGGTGAGCGGATAACACCACTGGCCATTACCCAGTTTGAACTGCCCTTTGTAGTCGACACTCCACAAGCCATTGACCTGCTTCACCGGGGCAAAGGGTTGCGGGTATGGCGTCACCCGCCGCCTGCGCCGGCGCGCCTGCACCAGGCCGGCACGGGACAGAATGTTATAGATCGTGCTCTTTGAAGGAATCACTTCATGGGGATATCGCTGTGCCAGCAGGACCTGCAGCTTCTTGGCGCCGGGCCTTGTCTGAAACTGCTGCCGCAGTTCGATGATGGCTTGCTGAATACGATAAGGGGTTTTTGTCGGGCATCTGGCGGGACTGCGGCTTTGCTCGCTCAGCCCATCCAGCCCCAGCTGCTCATAGCGCTGTATCCACTTGTAGCCGGTTTTTCGGCTGATGCCGTAGTAGGCACACAGCTCAGTGATAGTCGATACCTCGCGCAGGTAGTCGGCAATAAACAGGACTTTTTGTTCCATTGGCTTCACCTCTTTCCAGGGCATAGGCACCTCCTCTTGTCGGTGCCTACAGATTACTCAATCTGTTACCTATGTCCTTGGACTAAAGTGTTACCTATGTTTATAACCCGTACCATGCCCTTTCTTTTGGTTACTTTTCTTTAGGCATGTAAAGAAAAGTAACTCGCCATCAAGGCGAAACATGATGTTTAATTGCACGTGATAATAAATATATATAAACATCAAACACCTCCACTTACTAACCTAAGAACTTGACCCTACGGGAATAAAAAACCATACTTGCGTTTGGCACTCCAACCGCATGAGTGCCAATATTACCCGTTTAACGAAGCAACACCTGATAATGCCCGAACAGCTCAACGATCGCGCAGCACTTTTGCTGAAAAAACTGGTTTACAGCTACATCACTGATGGTCAGCCGGTTGGTTCCAAAAAGCTGGCGAATGACTCGGAACTCGACATCAGCTCGGCTACGATACGTAACGTGATGTCAGTCCTTGAAAAGAAGGGCCTGATCGTTTCACCCCATACCTCTGCAGGACGTATTCCAACGGAACAGGGCTATCGGTTATTCGTCGACAGCATGCTTGAAACAGAACCCCTGAATAAATCACTGCTCACCAGGCTGAAAGCGGAACTCGATCCTGACCAGAATACAGATGCATTAATCAACCATGCATCACAGATCGTTTCTGAACTGACCCACATGGCCGGTATTATTACAGTACCCAAAGCCAGCCATGCGAGGCTCAGACACATCGAGTTTTTGCCACTCTCCGACCAGCGCATACTTGCCATCATGGTGATCAATGAGCGTGAAGTGCAAAACCGTGTGCTGCATATGCAACGCTCATATACGACGACTGAATTGCATGAAGCATCCAATTTCCTTAACCAGAGCTTTTCCGGCAAGGATCTGTTTGAAGTGCGTGAAACCCTGCTGCAAGGCATGCAAAAAACGCGCAAGGATATTGATGTGATCATGCAGACAGCTATCGAGGTCGCCGATGCTACATTTTCAGAATCATTGGAAACCAAAGATGAATACCTGGTTCAGGGAGAAGCCAATCTGGTGCGCTTTGGCGAATCTTCCGACACCAGTCAACTTACACAATTGCTGGAAGTGTTTGATCACAAGCGTGAAATGCTGGGATTGCTGGATCGCTGTATCCAGGCAGACGGTGTCAAGGTGTTTATTGGCAACGAAGCAGGCTTCAAGGGACTGGGAGACTGCAGTGTGATAACAGCGCCTTACTCGATCCAGGGGGAGCCATTGGGGGTTCTCGGTGTCATCGGGCCGGCCCGGATTAATTACAACAGGGTCATCCCGGTCGTCGATGTGACGGCAAAGTTGCTGGGCGAAGCATTAAATAAATAATGTCATGGGTTTTTAATTCTGCCCTTGATAATGGGGTTATCGGCCCCATATAGGCCGAAACTAGACCTGACTAAGTGTTTTACAAGTCAAAAGTGCGAAATTGATTGGAGCAAACATGTCATCAAGCAATGAAGAACTGAAACCATCTGCAGAAAACGAGCATCTGGAAGAAATGGAAGAGGAAATGGCGTTTGAAGAGGATGATATCGTCAAATCTGAAGAACATTTACAGCAACAGCTGGCTCTGGCTGAAAAGAAAGCTGAAGAAAACTGGGAATTGCTGCTGCGAACCAAGGCTGAAATGGACAATCTGCGCAAGCGCACCGAAAAAGACCTGGAAAACGCACACAAATACGGCATGGAGAAATTTGTCAATGAAATGCTCCCTGTCAAGGACAGCATGGAACTGGGTCTCGCTGCCGAAGACGTGACTGTGGAAAGTCTGCACGAAGGCATGAAGCTGACGATGAACATGTTCAATGCCACATTTGAAAAAATAGGGGTCAGGGAACTCAACCCGCTAAACGAGCCTTTTGATCCGGAGCTGCACCAGGCGATGACCATGCAGGAAGTCGATAATGTCGAACCGAATACGGTAATCGCAGTTATGCAAAAGGGTTATTTGCTGAATGATCGCCTGGTCAGACCCGCCATGGTCATGGTGTCGAAAAAACCCGAATAAAACGTGAAAAATAACCGGCAGGTTGTTGAATTCAATACAAGCAGCCCCATATAGAACAACAAGAACGAATTACTTAGTACGGAGAAAGCAATGTCTAAAATTATCGGTATTGACCTGGGTACCACCAACTCCTGCGTAGCAGTGATGGACGGTGACAAGCCCAGGGTGATTGAAAACAGCGAAGGCGATCGCACAACGCCTTCTATCGTCGCGTTTACCAAAGACGACGAAGTCATTACAGGTCAGCCGGCCAAGCGCCAGGCAGTGACCAATCCTGCAGATACATTATTCGCGGTGAAGCGCCTGATTGGTCGTCGTTTCGACGAAGAAGTGGTACAGCGTGATATCAAGCTGGTGCCATACAAAATCATAAAAGCCGACAACGGTGACGCCTGGGTTGAAGCGCATGGCAAGAAGATGGCGCCGCCGGAAATTTCTGCCCGCGTGCTGCAGAAAATGAAAAAGACTGCCGAGGATTTCCTGGGCCATGAAGTAACTGAAGCCGTGATCACGGTTCCTGCCTACTTCAACGACTCACAGCGTCAGGCTACCAAGGACGCCGGCAAGATTGCAGGCCTTAACGTAAAACGTATCATCAACGAGCCGACTGCTGCCGCGCTGGCTTATGGTATGGACAAGAAACGCGGTGACGCAAAAATCGTCGTCTATGACCTCGGTGGCGGTACCTTTGACGTATCAATTATCGAGATTGCGGAAATCGACGGCGAACACCAGTTCGAAGTACTGGCCACCAATGGCGACACCTTCCTCGGTGGCGAAGATTTCGACATGCGCCTGAACGATTACCTCTCCGATGAATTCAAAAAGGACTCTGGTGTGGATCTGCACAATGATCCGCTGGCCTTGCAGCGTCTCAAGGAAGCTGCCGAAAAAGCCAAGATCGAACTGTCATCCACGCAACAGACCGACGTCAATCTGCCGTACATCACAGCTGATGCCAGCGGTCCCAAGCATCTGAATATCAAGGTGACACGTGCAAAACTGGAAAGCCTGGTTGAAGACCTGGTTGCACGCACGGTCGGGCCGATGAAACAGGCCATGAGTGATGCCGGTTTGTCCACCAGTGACATCGATGACATCATCCTGGTCGGCGGACAGACACGTATGCCCAAGGTGCAGGAAGAAGTACAGAATTACTTTGGCAAGGAACCGCGTAAAGACGTTAACCCGGACGAAGCCGTTGCTATCGGCGCTGCCATCCAGGGTGGTGTGCTGGGCGGTGATGTTCACGACATCCTGCTGCTTGACGTAACTCCATTGTCACTGGGTATCGAAACCATGGGTGGCGTCATGACCAAGCTGGTTGAAAAGAACACCACGATTCCGACCAAGGCGCAGCAGGTATTTTCGACTGCCGACGACAACCAGACTGCGGTTACCGTGCACGTACTGCAGGGTGAGCGCGAAATGGCAACCGGCAATAAATCGCTGGGCCGTTTTGACCTGTCAGACATCCCGCCGGCGCCACGCGGCATTCCACAGATCGAAGTCAGCTTCGACATCGATGCCAATGGTATCCTCAATGTTTCGGCCAAAGACAAGGCCACAGGTAAGGAACAGTCGATTGTTATCAAGGCTTCCAGCGGCCTGTCCGATGATGAAGTCGACCAGATGATCAAGGACGCAGAAGCGCATGCAGGTGAAGACAAGAAACTGCGCGAGCTGGTCGATGCCAGGAATGCTGCTGACGGCATGATCCATGCGACGGAAAAATCGATCAAGGACCTCGGCGACAAGGTTGATGCCGGCGAAAAATCCGCAGCAGAAGCAGCCATTGCCGAACTCAAGGAAGCCGTCAAGGGTGATGACAAGGAATTGATCGAAGCCAAAACAACCGCCCTGACCGAAGCCGCGAGCAAGATTGCTGAAAAAGCTTATGCTCAACAGGCTGAGGCAGCCGGTGCTGAAAGTGCTGGTGCCGGCGAAGCTGAAGGTGCACAGGCCGGCAGTGGCGAAGAAGTGGTTGACGCCGAATTTGAAGAAGTCAAGGACAGCGACAAAAAGTAATCGGCAGGCCGGTTTCAAAACAGGTCGACTATCGGAGCCGGTTCGCCGGCTCCGTGTATGTCAACAGCGGTAAATCGAGGAACAGTGCAGGACACTATGTCAAAACGTGATTATTACGAAGTGCTGGGTGTATCCCGGGATGTTAACGAGGCTGATTTAAAGAAAGCATACCGTCGTCTCGCGATGAAACACCATCCGGATCGAAACCAGGACAACGAAGAATCAGAAACCATGTTCAAGGAAGCCAAGGAAGCCTACGACGTGCTGTCAAATCCGCAAAAACGCGCTGCCTATGACCAGTTTGGACACGCTGGTGTCGACCAGTCTGCAGGCGCAGGCGCAGGTGGTTTTGGCGGAGATCCATTTGGCGATATCTTCGGTGATGTCTTCGGAGACATTTTTGGCGGTGGCCGCAGGGGTGGCAGCCGTGTTCAAAGGGGTTCTGACCTGCGCTATAACCTCGAGCTGTCACTTGAAGATGCCGTCGCCGGTACCTCGGTTAACATCAGGGTGCCGACACTGGTTAGCTGTGAAACCTGCGATGGTTCAGGCGCTAAAAAAGGCACCAGTGCCACAACTTGTTCAACCTGTGGCGGTGTCGGCCAGGTGCGCATGCAACAGGGATTTTTCTCCGTTCAGCAGACATGCCCGAATTGCCGCGGCCAGGGCAAAACCATTACAGACCCGTGTCCGGACTGTCATGGACAGGGCCGTACACAAGAACACAAAACCCTGTCGGTCAAAGTGCCGGCAGGTGTCGATAACGGTGATCGCATTCGCCTGGCGGGTGAGGGTGAAGCCGGACAGCAGGGAGGGCCAAGCGGCGATCTGTATGTACAGATCCAGGTCAAGCCACACCCGATCTTCCGACGTGAAGAGAACGACCTGATGTGCGAAATGCCAATCAGTATCGGTACCGCGGCCCTGGGCGGTGAGCTTGAAGTGCCCACTTTAGG
>JARFQC010000087.1 GCA_029287965.1 Arenicellales bacterium | reverse complement strand
CTTAAAGAAAGCGCTGAAGAAGGTGAAGAATTGGTGAGAAAATATTTCTTGTTCGCCAAGCTGAATATAAAGCTAAGTTTATTAGTGACTACACTGTTCCACGTGGAACATATGAATCAATTAGTGAGTAAGCGTGTTTGCAAGGAAGGAAATCTTTTAACAACCGAAGTGAACTTGTCTGCTGCAGGATTTGATAAATATCTTGTTACATATGCGGAGTGGGTGGTGGCTGCTAGTGTCCAGTGTTGTTCCCCAGTTCAGTAAAACTGGGCAGATTTAATCGATGATTTGGAAGCGCCGAGAATTAATAACCTCAGGGTGATTGAAGCTAGGAGGGATTATAGACAACCGATCAAACAACTCTGGGTATGCTGTCAAAGGAGAATGATGTTCATTCAGTATGGCGAAGGTCGATGACGCGATGCGTTAGCAGGCCTATTGCTATTCCTACAAACGCATCGGCATGACGATGTAAACCGTCTTGTCATCTTCTGGTGCCCTGATTGTCCCCGAGCTGTTTGCATCCTCAAGTGTAATTTCAATCATGTCGGTATCGATCGCATTGATTGCATCGATCATGTATCCAACATTAAAACCGATTTCTATTTCTTCTCCGACATATTCTGCGGGCAGTTCATCGAAGGCCTCTTCCTGGTCTGGATTATTTGCTGAAACAGCAATCTTGTTCTCTGAAACGATAAGGCGTACTCCTCTGAACTTTTCATTTGTCAGAATGGATGCACGGGTAAGTGTGTCATGGAATGCTTTTTTCTCTACCCGCAATTTTTTACTTTGTTCGCTGGGAATGACTTTGTCGTAATCAGGAAAACGTCCGTCTATGAGCTTGGATGTGAATACGACGGAATCGAGTTCGACACGCATGTGGTTCGAATTGAAGCTGACCTTCATTTCAGAATCACCGTCCTCGATGATTCTGAGTAATTCGATCACGGCCTTTCTGGGAACAATGGACGTAATGCTTTCATCTGTCAGGACAGAACTTAATTCACATTCTGTCTTGGCAAGGCGGTGACCGTCGGTAGCGACGGTTTTCATATTTGTGCCATCTGAATCGAATAACAAACCATTCAAATAAAAACGCACATCCTGTTGCGCCATTGCAAACGAAGTCCTGGCAAGAGCTGATTTGAATACGGAAACGGGTAGTGTCCAGGTCTGGTCCCATTGCTCCGTTTCTATTTTTGGAAAGTCCTCAACAGGCAGTGTTTGAACAGTAAAGCGGCTGCGACCAGAACGTATTACTGCCTTGCTGTCATCGGAAATAATCGTGATCTCTGCCTCCTCAGGCAGTGCTCGTGTGATGTCCAGAAGCTTGCGTGCATTTAATGAAATTTCTCCGGCGTCGCCCTTGATAGCCGGGCATTCCGTGATGACTTCAACTTCGAGATCTGTCCCCGTCATACTCAACTCGCCCTCGTTATTGAGCTGAAGGAGTACGTTTGAAAGGATCGGTAAGGTCTGTCTTTTCTCAACTACACTGCAAACATAGGTCAGTGGTTTGAACAGTGCTCCTCTGGAAATCGTGATCTGCATTCTTCTTTTCCTTTGTATATCTAATATAAGTTTATTTATATATAAAGATAGTTATTATAATAATGTGAAATTTTTCTGTTGATAACTTAATTTTAGTGATTAAATTCAGTTAGTTACTAAATTTTTAATCCTGTTAATAAGCTAAATTTAATGCCTTGATATCTTGTTTATGAGTGTGGATAAAGTTGCTCGAATCGAAACTTCCTGAGTTTATCCACAGTCTGTCACACTTAACTACTAAGGATTTTCAACAGGTTTTCATAGTCCCCTTTCATTTGCGAGTTTTCTTTTACCAGGTCGTTTATTTTCTTGCATGCATGTATGACAGTCGTGTGATCACGGCCGCCGAACGAGTCTCCAATTTCCGGGAGACTGTGATTGGTCAGTTCCTTTGATAGTGCCATGGCAATCTGCCTCGGGCGCGTGATGTGCCGATTGCGGCGTTTTGAATGCATGTCAGAAACACGAATCTTGTAATAGTCGGATACCGTTTTCTGTATATTGTTGAGACTGATCATCCTCTCCTGGAAACCAACAATATCTTTCAGTGCTTCTTTGGCCAGTTCCAGGTCTATTCCCCTACCAGTGAATCTCATACTGGCAATGATCCGGTTCAGCCCGCCTTCCAGTTCCCTGACATTGGACCGTATCTGCCGTGAAATGTAGAACGCGACTTCCTGCGGCAACTCAACACCCATTTCGCTTGCCTTGGTGATCAGGATTGCCACGCGGGTTTCGAGTTCCGGCGCTTCGATAGGTACTGTCAGGCCGCAGCCGAAGCGCGACACGAGGCGTTCCTCCAGGCCGTCTATTTCCTGCGGCAACCTGTCACTGGTCATTATGATCTGGTGATTAAGGTCATGCAGGGCGTTGAATGTATGAAAGAACTCTTCCTGCGACTGGTTCTTGCCGGCAAAGAAATGTATGTCATCGATGAGCAGTGCATCTACAGAACGATAGTGGCGTTTGAATTCATCGATGCTGTGGTGTCTCAGCGCCTTTACGAAACTTTGAACGAACATTTCCGAGCGCACATAGGCAACGTTGGCGGACGGCTTTTGTTTCAATATCATATTGCCCGCAGACTGCATCAAGTGGGTCTTGCCTACGCCTGAACCGCCATAGATAAACAGCGGATTGTAGCCGCGACCCGGATTCTCGCCTACCTGGTATGCAGCAGCCCGTGCCAGCTGGTTGGATTTACCGGCCACGTGCGAGTCGAAATTGAACTTGGGATTGAGGCCGGCACTGTAGTCCAGCTTGGTTTTGAAGCGGGTAGGCTGATTGTCCTGTGCCGGTCTTTTCTTGTCCTGTGCTGCAGCGGGCCCGGAGTCATTGTCGTCCTGGGCATTTGGTGTAGCACTGCGCGTGCCGATCTTAAGGATGATGCTGAATTCACCCTCACCTACCTGGCTGACGACCTCGGAAATGCGCTCGAGATGATTGTCTTCCACCCATTCCTTAACGAAGCGGTTGGGCGCGAGTATAGTCAGTCGATTTCGGTCTTTTTCAGCTTGTAAAGGCCGAATCCAGGTATTGAACTGGTCAACAGACAGTTCGCTTTCCAGCTGCTCCAGACAGCTGTTCCAGAAACTCTTTCTAGCCAAGGTGGTCGTCTCTATTATTTATTAATTATCAGTTACTTATATTATAATATAGCTGTAATCCTAAAGATGAAGAAAGCATGCTTTGGAACACAGAAAGGTGAACGAGTGTACCCAAAGCCGGTAAAGTTATCCACAGGAAGATTATAATTTTTCTGGATAAATATGATGCGTTAATCTGGCACAGATTTCGCATTTGCTGCCTTGTCTGAAGGCCCGGTTTAACCGTCTTGAATAGTGTTGATTCGGTCCATCTGCGGTGAGCTTGTGAAGCAATAATCCGGTTGACATTAAGCGCATCGGGAAGTACATTTCCACACCTTTTTCCGCATGTGCCGGCCTGTATCCAGGCTTAGTCGCAGCGGCAACCCGAAACAAGAAGCCAGAGCCATGAAAAGAACATTTCAACCGAGCGTATTAAAACGTAAACGTCGTCACGGTTTTCGTGCCAGAATGCGTACCCGTAGCGGTCGAGCCATCATTAATGCACGCCGTGCTCGCGGCAGAGCAAGCCTGAGCGCCTGACCAACCCCGGGTCCACTGGCCTGGCGTGTCAGGACACTTTAATAAAGGAGACAGGCTTCTAAGCGGATCCGATTTCGCTGCTGTTTTCAAAAATGCAAAAAGGGACCAGGGTCCTTTTTTTTTAGTCCTGTACATACCGAACAGTCTTAAGAGAGCTCGTCTGGGCCTGGCTGTATCCAGGAAGGTCTCCCTCAAGGCGGTAACACGTAACAAGATAAAACGGCAAATTCGAGAATCTTTCCGGTTGAATAAAGGGCAATTAGGTGGACTCGACATTGTTGTCATCGCTCGCCCTGCTTCCGCCTCGGCAGATCAGTTGAAAATCAATGCGTCTATAATGCGTCACTGGCAGAAACTTACCCGCTATGCGTAATCTTATTGTCAGCCTCTTACACGGTTACAAGCGCTGGATCAGCCCGTTCCTGGGCCAGCACTGTCGCTTCTACCCGACCTGCTCGGAATATGCAGCCACTGCGGTTCAGGAAAAGGGAGTAGTGAAGGGCGGCTGGCTGGCAGCCAAGCGCATTCTCCGCTGTAATCCCTGGAATCCCGGTGGCGTCGATTTCGTTCCTGGACACAAGGAAAACCACTAGATGGAAAACCAGAGAATCATCCTTTTTGTCGTGCTTGCCTTTTTGCTGTTAATGCTCTGGCAGCAATGGGTCGAATATTCCAGTCCACCGGTTCCGGCCCCGACGGTAGCAAGTACGCCAGGGCAGGATAAGCAACCCCAGCCAACTGATTCCGCAATACAGGAGAATTCCATACCGGGTGCACCGGAGTCGATGGCTACGCCAACCAGCCCGCAGATTAGCGACCCGGACAATCAAGTAAAAACGGGTAAAAAAGTAACAGTAAGTACTGACTTACTAACTGTGGAGCTGAACACGCTTGGTGCTGGTATCAACAAGGCCTGGTTATTGAATTACCCGGTAGAAATAGATCAGCCCGATACGCCCTTCCAGCTTATGACCGACGAGGGCGCTGATATATTTACAGCCCAGGGCGGTTTGATCGGTCACAGATCTGCTATGCCTACGCATAAAACCCTGTTCTCCGTTGCCGACTACAAGCATGTGCTGCAGGATGGCCAGGACAGTATCGATGTTGATTTTGTCTGGAATGGGCCGGACGGAATTTCCTACAAGAAAACCTACACATTCCATCGCGACAGCTACGTAGTCGATATTCGTTACCGTGTCATCAACAATTCAGCGACGCCCTGGGATGGCTATCTGTATAACCAGTACCGTCGTGCAGAAGTAGCCAGTGACGATGCACTCGGATTCATGAGCGTCATCCCCAGCTATACCGGCGCGGCATTCTTTGATCGCGTGAACAAGTACAACAAGATCAGCTTTTCCGATATGCGTGACGAGCAATTCAGCCAGCAGACTGACAATGGCTGGGTCGCCATGCTGCAGCATTACTTCGTCAGTGCCTGGCTGCTTGAAGATGGCCAGAAAAATGAATTCTATACCCGTGCCCTGCCCGGCCAGATGTATACCGCCGGTTATAAAAGCCTGGCACCTACCCGCGTCGCAGCGGGAAGTTCAGGTGAACTCAAGGCAAGCATATACGTCGGCCCAAAAGAGGTCAGGCTCCTGGAGAAGGAAGCAGAAGGCCTCGATCTTACCGTTGACTACGGCTGGCTGACACCGGTCTCCGCACCGCTGTTCTGGCTGCTCGACAAGATACATGCGGTGGTCGGTAACTGGGGCTGGGCCATTATCATCCTGACTATCCTGATCAAGCTGGCCTTCTACCCGCTGTCGGCTGCAAGCCACAAGTCCATGGCCAACATGCGCCGAATGGCTCCGCGCATTCAGACGCTCAAGGAACGCTTTGGCGACGACAAGGCAAAGCTCAACCAGGCGATGATGGAGCTGTACAAGAAAGAGAAAATCAATCCACTGGGCGGCTGCCTGCCAATCCTGATTCAGATACCGGTATTTATTGCCCTGTACTGGGCACTGCTGGAAAGTGTCGAATTGAGACAGTCACCATGGATCCTGTGGATAGACGATCTGTCGCAACCTGATCCATTTTATGTGTTGCCGATCCTGATGGGTGTATCGATGCTGGTCCAGCAAATGATCAGTGCTGTTGCGATGGATCCGATGCAGAAGAAAATCATGATGGCATTACCGATCATGTTTACATTTTTCTTCCTGTTCTTCCCTTCCGGCCTAGTGCTCTACTGGACGGTCAACAACCTGCTGACTATTGCCCAGCAGTGGTACATCAACAAGAAGATGGGTGTCTGAACACGGCGATAGCATTGCAGCCATTGCCACACCGCGAGGCAGTGGCGGTGTAGGCATAATCCGCGTGTCGGGGGCGGACATTTCCGCCCTGCTGGAGAACCTGAAACTTGCAACGCCAGTACCCAGGACGGCCAGCCTGCGTAAAATCCATGATGCGAACGGCCGCCTGATCGATGAGGTGCTGGTGCTGTATTTTCCGGCACCGGCATCGTTCACCGGCGAAGACGTTCTTGAACTGCAGGGTCACGGTGGTCTTGTCATCATGGACATGCTGCTTGAACGTGTGCTGACCTGTGGGTGTCGCCAGGCGCGTCCGGGTGAATTTTCCGAGCGCGCGTTTCTCAACGACAAGCTGGATCTCGTCCAGGCAGAAGCGATAGCGGACGTTATCGAAAGCCATTCGCGTACAGCAGTCCGTGGCGCCATGCGTTCCTTGCAGGGTGATTTCTCACGTCGCGTGCATTCGATCAGTGACGACCTGATACATTTACGCACCCACGTAGAGGCCTACCTGGATTTTCCCGACGAAGAAATAGATACCCTGCCCAGCGAAGAATTTTCCACTCAGTGCCAGTCACTTGAACGAGCCATTTCTGAGTTGCTGGCAACTGCCCGCCAGGGACAGATGCTCCGGGATGGATTGCACCTTGTCCTGGCAGGCAAGCCAAATGCAGGTAAATCAAGCCTGCTCAACAGGCTCACAGCAGCAGACACGGCGATTGTCAGTGACGTTCCCGGTACTACCCGCGATGTTATACGCGAGCGCGTTCATATCGACGGTATACCCATCGATGTCACCGATACGGCCGGTCTGCGGGATACGGCGGACGCAATTGAATCTGAAGGCGTCGCGCGCGCCAGGCAGGAACTGTCCAGGGCGGACAGGGTGCTGCTGGTCGTGGATGATGCCGACTTCAGCAGTGATCTGTTAGCCGATCTGGACGATTACCTGCATGCCGAAGTTCCGGTGACAGTGGTACGTAACAAAATCGACCTGACCGGGCGTAATAGCCAGATCGAAAACATAGACGGTGTCGATATTGTTTCGATGTCGACCAGAACGGGTGATGGCCTTCGCCTGTTAACCGAACACCTGAAGCAGGTGACGGGGCTGGCGACGGTACCCGAAGGTGTGTTTACAGCCAGGCAACGGCATCTCGATGCACTGCGCCGTGCGCTGGTATTCGTTCAACAGGGCCGTAACCTTTTGGATCCTCCCCGCCCGGAACTCCTCGCGGAAGAACTGCGTCAGGCACAAACTGTGCTGGGCGAAATAACAGGCGAATTTACCAGTGAAGACTTGTTGGGAGAAATATTCGGGTCGTTTTGTATCGGTAAGTAACGGCTCGGCGATGCAGCCAATGGAAACTGTTGTTGTTGACAGAGAATTAAGTATTTAATGCTATCTTATAGATAGCAAGTATTTACTTGAGTGGTTTATTTCCGCGCGTGAACAAGCGCCGTGTGACGTTACGCGTACCCTTGCCCGCGCGGCGCGCGAGCCTCTCCAGGTAGCTCCCCTGCTTCTCCAGCATGGCAAGTTCGTGCGTTGTCAGCAGCTCCGGAGAAAGGCGCTTTTTCAACTTCAATTCCGCACTGTGATCGGCCCGGACGAATTGACTGAAAATCCATCGGGCCGGCAGGTTCCAGCGGCTGCCCTGGTGAATACTGGCGACAAAATCTACCAGCCAGGGTTGCTGATTCCGGTCTATCAGGGTGTTACCGGCACTACGCAGGTCACAGTGTGCTACGCCGCGATCATGCATGCGATCGAGCAAATTGTTCAGGTTATCGAAAAAGGACTGCGGACAGCCGCAATCACGCAGCTGGCTGGCCGGTGTAGCATCGATGGCAGCGATAAGAAATGCATAGCGGTTGACCCGCCTGAGCAACCGCGGAATTCCGCGCATGCCATCCAGCTTTTTCAGAGATCGCACTTCCCGATGAACCAGCAGTGGTCCGATGAAATGGCTGAAGCCCCGGTCGCTATTGCTGAAGTCCTTGAGTACTGCCTGCTCGCCATCGATTTCGATCAGCAGGACATCCGGCCTTGAGCCTTGTGCCTGGCGATAGCGGGCTGTCGAGTGCTCGCGTAGCTGCGCCAGGCTGTAGCGGTTCCAGTCAGTCATGCTTGTCGGCCAGTTCACTTAAACGGTTCAGGACGCTTGTCGGTTCAAGCTTGTTCAGGCAGTCCTTGTGCCCAAGCGGGCACTCACGCTTGAAGCAGGGCGAGCAATCCAGACCCAGGCTGACGACCTGCGCATGACGGGACAGCGGCGGCGTAAAACCGGGATCGGATGAGCCGTAGACGGCTACCAGGGGTAAATCCAGCGCGGCGGCAAGATGCATAAGTCCCGAGTCATTGGATACCGCGGCAGATGCCCGTGACATCAGGTCTATGGCCTGGCCGAGTGTGGTACGACCGGACAGGTCTTCGCAGCGGTCATCACTTTGTGCATTGATGCGCTGGCAGACAGGTTTGTCCTTGGCTGAACCAAACAGCCAGACCTGCCAGCCCAGATCAAGGTAATGGCCGGCGACTGCGGCATAATGCCGCGAGGGCCAACGCTTGGCGGGTCCGTATTCGGCGCCCGGGCATAATGCAATAACCGGGGAGCCCGGCGTGGGAATGCCTGTCTCAGCGAGGCTTCTGTCTATTGTTATCTGCTCCGTTACCAGGCGTGGTACAGGCAGTTCATCCGGCAGGGCTTCTGCGGGTTCCAGGGCCAATGCGGCAAATCGCTGCACGGTCATGGTCAGTGCCTGCTTGTCCAGCTTGCGGGCATCGTTCAACAGGCCATAGCGCAATTCGCCGACGAAGCCGCTGCGGCGGGGAATGCGTGCAGCAAAGGGGACCAGTGCCGACTTCAGGGAATTGGGCAGGACAATAGCGCGTGTGTATTGATTGTGGCGCAGTGATTTGCCGAGCTGCAGGCGCTCAGATAAAAGCAGCTGGCCGTGCTGGAAGGGTGAAACGATAGTGTTTTCGACTTCGGGCATCCTGGCCAGCAGGGGCGATGACCATTCGGGCGCAAGCACATCAATCCGGCAAGATGGGTCACGCGCCTTCAGTAGCTTGAACATCGACTGCGCCATCATCATGTCGCCGATCCACGAGGGACCGACGACCAGCACGTTTTGTCCGGAAGTCGTGCCGTTCACCGGTAATACCGGCTCAGTCTTGTGATTCTTTTCTATAGGTGGTGCCGCAGTATGGGCAGGTAGCCATGCCCTCATCATCGAGAGTCAGGAATACCCGCGGGTGAGCATCCCACTGACTGCTGCTGGGTAGTGGACAGACGAGCGGCAGATCAGCATCCGTGATGGTTCGAACCTGTCCGGTCGGGTGCGAGGCGGCGGGTGACTCGTGGCTGCTGCTGGATTTCTCTTCCATTCTGTATGCTCCTGGTGCTAGTTGCTTGTCCGGGTCAGCCATTCCGGGTGGCTGTCCCGCCGGCCATGGACCTGGTCGAAGTACATGGACTGCAGTTTTTCGGTAATCGGGCCGCGGCTGCCGTTGCCTATCGTGCGGTTGTCCAGCTCGCGTATCGGTGTGACTTCGGCGGCCGAGCCGGTAAAGAAGGCTTCATCGGCGATATATACTTCATCACGCGTGATGCGTTTTTCGATCAGGGTCAGGCCAAGCTCATCGATCAGCTGAATAATGGTATCGCGGGTAATCCCGTCCAGCGCCGAGGTGAGTTCGGGGGTGTACAGCTTGCCATTGCGGACGATAAAGATGTTTTCGCCGCTGCCCTCGGCGACATAACCTTCCGGATCCAGCAAAAGTGCTTCGTCATAGCCATCGTTGAGTGCTTCCTGCAAAGCCAGGATTGAATTGGTGTAATTGCCGTTGGATTTAGCCTTGGTCATGGTGATATTGACGTGGTGGCGTGTGAACGATGATGTGCGGATGCGAATACCATTCTGCATCCCCTCTTCGCCGAGATAAGAACCCCAGCTCCAGGCTGCAACGATGACATGGGTGGCAAGATTGTCAGCACGCAGTCCCATGCCTTCCGATCCATAGAAGCACATCGGGCGTAAGTAGGCGTCCTTGAGACCGTTTTCGCGTACCACCTGGCGTTGTGCCTCGTTGAGCGTTTCCTTGTCGTAGGGCATCTGCATGTTGAGAATGTGTGCCGAGCGGAACAGCCGGTCGGTGTGTTCCTGGAGACGAAAAATCGCCGTGCCCCCTTCCGCGTCGTAGGCGCGTACACCTTCGAATACACCCAGTCCATAGTGCAGGGTGTGGGTGAGGACGTGGGTAGTGGCCTCCCGCCAGGGGACCAGTTGACCGTCATACCAGATGACGCCATCACGGTCAGCCATTGACATGTCTGTTCTCCATAATCAGGTGATCCCAGATGGCGGCAACTTCTTCGCGCAGTGCCGAATGCTCGTCATTTGCGATCACGGGTTCTTTCTCAGCAAGTGTGCGCTCGTGGCTGCATTGCATCCAGGTGTCGTAGGCAAGGACCAGTGTGTCGTGGTCTCCGCTGTCGAGCAGGTTCAATGCCTGCAACTCATCGAGCAGCGCGATGGTGCCTGTATGCTCGGTTAATCCAGGGTGTTCACAGGCCCAGCGCAGAACCAAGTATTGCACCATAAATTCGATGTCAACGATACCACCTGTACCCTGCTTGAGATTAAAACCGCTGGTTGAGGACAGGTTCGCCGCGTCGCGCATTTTTGTACGCATGCTGATCACGTCATTCCGCAGTGACTCCTCGTTACGCCTGCGTGTCAGGATGTCCTGCCGGATAAGCCTGAACCGCTCAGCCACGTCGGCATCACCTGCAACGCAACGGGCACGAACCAGGGCCTGGTGCTCCCAGGTCCAGGCCTTGTTTTGCTGATAGCGCTCGAACGCATTAAGCGTCGCTACCAGTGGACCGGAATTGCCATTGGGCCTGAGACGCATATCGACCTCATACAGGCGGCCGGCACTGGTGCGTGTGGTCATGACATGCACGAAGCGCTGGCCGATGCGGGCGAAGTACTGGGAACTGTAGATAGGACGGGGTCCATCAGTGCGCGTCGTTTCGTCAATGTTATCGGAAAGAAATACCAGGTCGAGGTCAGACCCGTAACCCAGTTCTCTGCCACCCAGCTTGCCATAGCCGATAACACAGAATGGCACCTTATCCGCATCTACACCCTCCGGTGTCCCGTGGTTCTGGGTGATGGCATGGGTGCTGATGGCCGTTGCACCACGTGCGCAGGTTTCTGCAATATTGCTTAACGCGCGCCCGGTGTCTGCCGCCGGCAGTTTATTGCCGATACTGAGTGATGCAACGCCCATAACCCGCGCGTGACGAAATTCCCTCAGTTGCGTCATTTGCTCTTCGAGATCGTCGTCACTTACTGACGCAAGCCGGAAGCGGAGCGCTTTCTCCAGTAGCGCAAGCGAAAATGAATCATCATCGTAGCCGGTAAGCAGTTCATCGAGCAGAATCGGGTAGCGCGTCAGGCCATTCGCCATCCACTCACTTGCACTGGTGAAACGGATCAGCTGCTGCCTGACCGCCTCGTTGTCGAGCAGCAATGACAGGTAAACGGAACGGCGGCTGATGGCGGTTAGAAAATCGATCAGGCGGGCCATGGTGGTGGCCGGCTGGTCAGCGCGACTGGTTTCATGCAGCAGTACCGGCATGAGCCGATCCAGCCTGCCCCGGGCAGCCGTGCTGAGGCTGCGGTAGACAGGGCCCTGACGTAAAGCATGAATGTGTCCGAGCAGGGATTCACATTCAGAGTAACCGCTCACTTCCAGTGTACGCAGTGATTCTTCAGTATCCAGCTCACCCTGCCACAGGTGTGAAAGCGTCCGGGTGGTCGCATCCTCGTCAGGTCGGGCAGTCTCCATGAACAAGTCACGGAACTGTGCATGGACCTGGCCCATGTGATGCTGGAGTTGAACCAGAAATTCGTCCCAGCCTGCTGCGCCCATGCTGTATGCCAGGCAGTGCTGTTCATGGTCCGACTCAGGTAGCGTTTGCGTCTGCCGGTCGGCACGAATCTGCAGGCGGTTTTCGGTCCGGCGCAGAAAGTCGTACGCCACAACCAGTGATTGATGTTCAGCTGCGCTGATCAGGGACAGGTCTTCAAGCACAGCCAGGGCTGTCAGCAGGCTGCGTTGCTGTAAGGAGGGTGTGCGGCCTCCTCTGATCAGTTGATGGGCCTGGGCAATGAATTCCACTTCGCGTATGCCGCCCGGACCCAGCTTGATGTTGCGCCAGACCTCCTGTTTGCGTGACAGCTCCCGCTCTATCATCTCTTTCATATCGCGTATCGATTCAAGCGCGGCAAAATCGAAATACTTGCGATATACAAACGGGCGCAGGGTTTCCAGCATTACCTTTCCGCTGTCCTGGTCACCTGCCACGATGCGCGCCTTGATCCATGCGTAGCGTTCCCAGTCCCTGCCATGCGTCTGGTAATAGGCGTCCATCGCCGCAAAGGAAAGCACCAGCGGGCCGCTATCACCGTTCGGGCGCAGGCGTGTATCGACGCGGTAGACAAAGCCATCTGCGGTCGTATTACCGATCAGCTTGATGAACATGCGTGCCTGGCGTATGAAAAATTCACTGTTGCTGACCTGCCTGCTCCCATCTGTCTCGCCGTGCTCGGAGAAACAGAAAATCAGATCGACGTCGGAAGAAAAATTGAGCTCGCCCCCGCCCAGTTTGCCCATGCCGAAAGTGACGAGCCGGACAGGTTCACCCGTTTCCTCGCCTATCGGCATGCCGTACCTGGGAGCCAGCAGTTCTGCACAACGGGTCAATGCCGTGTCGAGGAGTACGTCAGCACACTGGCTCAAAGAAGACAGGACTTCGTCCAGGTCCGCCCAGCCGCTGAGGTCGCGAAAAGCGATTTGCAGCATGGCACTGTTTCTCTCCTGCCGCAGGATGGCCATGATGCGATTCTCATCGTCTGTTGCGGCCAGGGCGGTAGCAAGCTTATCGCGCATCCCGTTGCAATCGAGCGGCGAGAACAGCTCTCCGCTGTCCAGCAACCCGGTCAGGTAGCCGGTATCGCGGCGCAGCAAACCGGTGATGAAGTCACTGCATGCTATGACCCCGGGTAACTCCCCGAGCCAGTCGGGTTGCGCCGGATCCGGCTCCGGCAGGCTATCAGCGATATCTTCCCAGACCGGCATGACGCCCGCCTGCAGCGAATCGGGTAATTGCTCAAGCTGGGTAAGGAAGTACTGGCGGGCTTCGGGATTCATCTACAGGCCGCGTGAATAGTGATATATGATAGAATGCTAATATTCTTATCGGTCAATTTGATGTTTCGGATCTTGCATCCGGACGGGAGCATGGCAATGAAATCGTTATTCCACAGGTTGCTTGTTATAGCGCTAATGTTCGTATTGAACCCGGTATCGGCAAGCGCAGATATCGCCGTACTCATACATGGTTATCATTCTGATGCCATGGCCTGGGAGCGTAGCGGTATTTCCAGCATACTGCAGGAAAATGGCTGGCCACGTGCCGGATTGTATACCACTGCCGGAGGAGGCGTCAGGTATCTCCCTGCTGCAGGCGAATCTTCAGCAGACAAAGTGTTTGTCATCGATCTGCCCTCCGAAGCACCGCTGAATTTTCAGGCCGATTTACTCTCCCAGGCCCTGCTGGACATCAATAGTCGTTACCCTGATGAAACTATCACCCTGGCGGGTCATTCCGCCGGCGGTGTCGTCGCCCGCATCGTGGTGGTACGCGGTACGGTGCCGGGTATTACCCGCCTGGTTGCCATAGCATCCCCCAACCTGGGTACCGAGCGTGCCCTGCAGGCGCTGGAAGCAACGGACATCCCGTGGCCTTTTTCCTATATAGCCGATTTTTTTGGCGGCGGCGCCTATGACACCGTGCGCCGGTCAGGCCACCTGCTCGTTGACCTGCTGCCGGCCACGCCCGGTACCTATCTCGGCTGGCTGAATGTCCAGCCACATCCTGACATCGAGTACACCTCGGTGGGACGCGGTCAGTCGCTGACCCTGCATGGCGACTGGCTGGTGCCGGGCATCAGCCAGGATATGAATAACGTACCTGCCCTGGCAGGCCGCGCTACGCTGCTGACGGTACCTGCCGGTCATGAACTGGTGCCGCTCGACGGCATTACACTGCTGGGCATTCTGAACGCGGACTGAGAATATTATTAACACTGCTGCAGCAACCGCAATACCGCCGCTGCTGCCGGAATGCGACGGTCAATCAGGCGGGTCCTGGTTATAGTAGTCGTAGGTGTTGAGTATTTCCTTGGAAAACGTCCACGCCTCGTTGAATGACAGGTCGCTGCCCTGTGGATAGATAAGCTTAATGTAGAGCTTCTTGCCGTATTGCTTCTTCTTTTTGCTCAGCTCGCTGTGCAGGGTTTTCAGGCTCACTGAACGAGATTTCGATTCACCCGTATCGCGAATCTTGTAGCTATAGCGACCGGACTCCTTGGCATAGTAGACCGTTACAACATGCTTGCCCTTGGACGTACGGGCAGGCTTGACCAGCTTGTCGTACTTGATCTGCAGGTCGCTGTATTCGTCACGAATGCCGGCCAGCTCCATATCCGTCGTGGCGATTATCTTGCGTGCCGCGGCAAGCTCTTCGCTGGTCAACTGTTCACTGGCCCGGATTTTTTCCAGGTCCGAGCTGAGCAGCCGTTTCTGTTCCTGCAGTTCACTGTAGCGCTGTTCAAGCCGGGACAGTTCCTCGCTACGTTCCTGCAACTGGCTGCCAGCATTTTCTGCCCGGGCTTCAAGTACGCGATGTTTCTCCTGCAGACTGGAGTAACTGCCTTTCACATCCGACAGTGCAGATTGTGATTCGGCCAGCTGTGTCGCTGTCTTCTTTTCGCGTTCATCGAGCTCAGCATAGGACTGCTGCAATGCGGCCAGCGACCTGTCACGTTCGGCAAGCGTTTTTTCCGTAGCCTGTTTACGGTCCTGCGCCAGCAGCAGCTGCATTCTCAGCTGGGCGAGCTGTTCCTCGGTGTCGGTAAGCTTGTGATCAACGCGGGTCTTTTCCTCGCGTGTAGAGCGGGCCAGTGCGGTAGCGCGTTGTTCCGCTTCGAGAGCGGCCTGCAGGTTGCTGGTCGTTTCCATGTGGCGCAGCAGCACCACGACGAGACCCATCAGGAAGATCATCACGATTACCGTCATGATGTCCGTGAAACTGGGCCAGAATCCTTCATCGGTGTAGGTGCGGCGGTTGAGCCGCAGGTCGGTAAAGCCGCTCATTGCTGATCGGGCAGGCGGAAGCCTTCACGCAGCAGGTGCTCGAGCTTGTCGAAATGATTGTTCATGCCGGTGCTGTCCTGCTGGCTGGCCGTGATGAGTGCTACCAGCTGTTTGCCAACATGGGTGTACTCCTGCTGGGTCTCCTTCATTTCTGCGATCAGGTCCTGCAGGACATTCAACAGCTGGTTTGCGTTGCGCAGCACATCGCTCTCGGTTACCGCATGACGCGCGACCAGCTGGGTCTGGGTAACATCTTCGATCTGGCTGAGGATATTGGTTTGTATGTCTGTCAGCTTGCTGTAGAAGAAGTGAAAGAACACGTAGCAGAAAATCGCCGTCATCGTAGTCGATAATGCGGTCGACATACCGTGGATCACGGTACCCATGCCACTCACGGCACCGCTGTCGGTCAACATGTTGTCTGCCCCGAGCAGCGCGATAGAGAGCGCAATGATGGTGCCGAAGACACCTGCAAGGATCAGCACATTATTGATAAACCGCGGGAAGCTGGTCTTCAGGCTTTCCTGGGCAACCAGCGATGCAGCCAGCGCATTCTGGTCGACGGCGGTATTGGTGCGGTTCAGCTCCTGCAGACGGTGATAACGCTCCACGATGATGGTGTGTTTCCCTACCCCTTCATCGGGCTCCTCCAGGTCGCGGGTAAGGTTCTTACGGAACACGCGCATGGCCTTTTCCTGTGCGGCATAGTAACCCAGCGCACGTATGATGCTCAGCAGACCGGTGATGAACAGCAGCAGGATGAACGAATTAATAATAATGCCGACCATGGTTTCCTGGTTGGCGATATAGAACTCGTGAAGAAAATCGAAATTGATCAGTACCAGAGCGGCGATGACGATGATGCCGATGAATAGCTGTAGCAGGGCTACCTTGCATGTCTGCATGTTCGTGTTCCTGGGGTAAAGAGTGTTACGTGAAAATGATTATTCTGGTCGACCGGCTCCTGCCTTAGCAGGGTCAGGCATGGCCTGCTCAAGTGCTTCGATCACCCGGGATTCGATTTCTGCCGCGACCTTGGCGGCGGGTGAATCAGCGGCAATGACTGTCGGCCTGGCGAACAATACTGTCGTACGGTCGTCTTTCTCGAACAGTGTTACGTGCATGGGGCACAATGCAAGCATGGCTGGATCGGCATTTCCCACGGCGTTCGCGTACCAGGCATTGCAGAAGACCATGCTGCGAATACCGGTCAGGTCGTTGCGATTATAGTCATCACCCCAGCGTTGTGAAAATCCTGCCAGGTTTTTGCCTATATTCGGCTCGAAGACAACAAAGAATCGGCGTGCCTCGAGTTGCTCGTATACGTGTTGGTAGGTTGCTGCCAGCGGTGCATCAAAGGTTTTCTGAAAGACGCTGCCAGAACCCCATGCGGGTGCGCAGAGCAGCAGCGCGAGCAGTATAGCCAGCTTGTTCATGTTCGGTTCCCGACGTTCGGATGATCCGCATTGTACGCGCTATGCGGCTGTCTAGGGAATGCCGGCAGGGTTCAGGTCAGGTGCTGGTTTCCATTTCTTCGCGCATCTTCCTGACGTAGCGATACATGGTCCGTTCACTGACACCGAGCATCGTGGCGGCGCGTACACGGTTGCCGTTGCAGGTGCGCAATGCATTGAGGATCTGGTTGCGATCCAGGCGCTGCTGGCCCTTGCTCAGCAGGTAACTGTCATCGCGCGCCAGTTCGTCACTGTC
>JARFQC010000051.1 GCA_029287965.1 Arenicellales bacterium | reverse complement strand
GATCTTGCCCGCGATCATTACGTCGGTCGCGCGCTTGATGCCGTCGACCAGTGATTCACGGCAGCCGTACAGGTTGTCGAATTTGGACTTGGTGACCGAGTCATTTACGTTGATGGCCGGGCACAGGAGCTTGCCTTCGTTAGCCATTTCGTAAAGACGGTGAACGCCGGTTGTGGTCTCTTCAGACAGGCCGTTGATGTCATCGAGCAGCTCGGGGTATTTCTCGTGCATGATCTGGGTCAGGTCACCACCGTCATCCAGGATCATGTTCGGGCGCCAGCCATCAGGGCCGAAAATGGTTTGTTCAATGCACCACCAGAATTCTTCCTCGGTTTCGCCTTTCCAGGCAAACACCGGTGTACCATTGTCGGCAATCGCGGCGGCAGCCTGGTCCTGGGTGGAGAAGATATTGCACGATGACCAGCGAACTTCTGCGCCGAGTGCTTCGAGCGTTTCGATCAGCACGGCGGTCTGGATGGTCATGTGCAGGCAGCCAGCAATGCGCGCGCCGGCCAGCGGTTTTTCGTCGCCGTATTCCTAGCGCAGGGCCATCAGGCCCGGCATCTCCACTTCGGCGATGCTGATTTCCTTGTGGCCCCACGCGGCCAGGCCGATATCGGCGACCTTGTAGTCCGGGGTGAGGTTTTCTACAGGTTGAACGCTCATATATTACTCCGTGATGGTTGCCTGCTCATGTCAGGCAGCTGTGTGTTTGATTCAGGCGCTTGCTGCCTGTGACAGGCCGGCGCCTTCGCGCAGGGCATCTACCTTGTCCAGGGCTTCCCAGCTGAACTCGGCTTCAGGGCGGCCGAAGTGGCCATAGGCTGCGCTGGGACGATAAATCGGGCGCAGCAGGTCCAGCGCCTGAACAATGCCGCGTGGCCGCAGGTCGAAATGTTCGCGTATCAATGCCTCGATGCGGTCGTCCGTGATGCTGCCGGTGCCAAATGTGTTGACCATCAGGGAAACGGGTTCGGACACGCCGATGGCATAGGCAATCTGTACTTCGCAACGGTCTGCCAGGCCGGCTGCGACGACGTTCTTGGCCACGTGGCGCAGGGCATAGGCGGCAGAACGGTCAACCTTGGACGGGTCCTTGCCGGAGAATGCGCCGCCGCCATGACGGGCAGCACCGCCGTAGGTGTCGACGATGATCTTGCGGCCTGTGAGACCGCAGTCGCCGACCGGGCCGCCGATAACGAAGCGCCCGGTGGGATTGACCAGGAAGCGGGTGTCGCCGTTGATCATGTCTGCCGGGATGACCGGCTTGATGATTTCCTCGATCACTGCTTCCTGCAGGGCGTCATGGGCAATATCGGGATCATGCTGGGTCGACAGGACGACGGTGTCGACGTGTGACGGCTTGCCGTTCACGTACTGCACACTGACCTGGGATTTAGCATCCGGCCTCAGCCAGGTGAGTTCACCACGCTTGCGCACGTCGGCCTGGCGCTGCACCAGGCGATGGGAATAATGGATCGGGAAAGGCATCAGCACATCGGTTTCGTTGCAGGCGTAGCCGAACATCAGGCCCTGGTCGCCGGCACCCTGGTCCAGGTCAATGCCTTCGCCGGTATTGACGCCCGCTGCGATGTCCTGGGACTGCTTGTCCAGTGACACCAGCACCGCGCAGGTGCTGCCGTCGAAACCGATTTCAGATGAGTTGTAGCCAATATCGTTTATCGTCTTGCGGACAATTTCGGTATAGTCTGTCTGGGTGTTGGAGGTAATTTCACCTGAAATCACCGCCATACCGGTGTTAACCAGTGTTTCGCACGCCACGCGTGAGTTAGGATCCCCTTTCAGCAGTGCGTCGAGAACCGCGTCCGACACCTGGTCAGCGACCTTGTCGGGGTGGCCTTCTGAAACGGATTCGGATGTAAACAGGTAATCTCTTGCCATATTGCGTACCGCCATTTGCCCTGATGTCATATAAAGACGCCGGATTCTATCAATTCGCCTTGCAAACTTCACCATAATGACAGTGTTGAAACACAAGCCGCCGAAGAACCTGTTGCGGCCGGTAGGCAGGGCCATAGCTGATTACGCCATGATCCGCGATGGCGATCGTCTCCTGCTGGGGCTGTCTGGCGGCAAGGATTCACTCACACTGCTGCATGTGCTGGTGCATCTGCAATCCTATGCCCCGGTAAAGTTCGAGCTGGCAGCCGCTACCGTCGATCCCTGCATAGAGGGCTTTGATCCGTCGCCACTAAAGCGTTATCTCGCCGGCCTCGGCGTCGAGTATTTCTACCGCCGCCAGGATATCGAGGATCAGGCCCGGCAGAACATGGACGGTGATTCCTTCTGTTCGTACTGCTCGCGCATGCGGCGCGGGATTCTCTACTCAACAGCGCGGGAAAACAACTATAATGTTCTCGTGCTGGCGCAACATCTCGATGATCTGGCCGAGTCGTTCATGATGAGTGCTTTTCATGGCGGCAGTCTTCGCACCATGAAGGCGGCCTACGTCAACGATGCGGGAGATTTACGCGTAATTCGGCCTTTGGTCTACGCGCGTGAAAGGCAGCTGGAAAGATTTGCAGCAGAGGCCGGGTTGCCAGTAATCATGGACAACTGCCCGGCCTGTTTTTCCAAGCCGACGCAGCGCCAGCATATGAAGCTCCTGCTCGAGCAGGAGGAGAAGGCAACTGAGCACCTGTTCGCCAACCTGCTGCATGCAATGCGGCCGCTGATGGGTGACAAGGCAGAAAAATCACAATGAAAACGATAACAACCACCCAGGCCTGGCAGGGCGAAGCCGACTGCAAGACATGTTCAATCCGGGATTCTGTCCTGTTTTCCGGTCTCAGCGATGAAGATTTTTCCCTGATACATCAGCCCATAGACCAGTTTGCCGTGCCGATGGGCAGTACGTTGTATCACCGCAAAGATCCGGCACGTTATCTATACACCATACGGCACGGCCTGGTGAAGCTGGTCAATTACCTTCCCGATGGCAACCAGCGCATAGTGCGGCTGGCCCATCCATCAGATGTCATTGGCATGGAATCCCTGGTCGATGATACCTACAAACACGATGCTGTCATCCTGCAGGACGCCGAGTTCTGCCGCCTGCCCGTCGATGTCGTCAAGCGTCTGTCCGAGGACAATAGCGAATTGCATAATGAGTTGATGAAACGCTGGCAGGACGCATTGGACAAGGCGAATGACTGGCTGGTAGATCTTTCCACCGGCTCGGCACGCCAGCGGATTGCACGCCTGCTGCTGATGATGGGGACGACCGACGACGTGCACTGCGAACTTATGAGCCGCGAAGACATGGGCAGCATGCTCGGCCTGACCATGGAAACGGTCAGCCGCATAGTCGCCGAGTTCCGGCGCAGCGAGCTGATCAGTAAAAACGTAAACGGCTACTACGACTGCAAGCTGGACGAACTGGAAAAAATTGCCGAAGGCTGACTGATTTCACTTTCCTGGCGTGAATAGTTCACTTCGCTCGTCCGGGTATGGTGATGAAATGACCTCGCATCAGACCACTGCCCAGGCAGTGGAATGTGTCTCCTCTTTGAATCGGGGCGGGCCGGCGCGAGTTGGTCTCCCCGATTTTTTTTGTAGTTCGGGAGTGGCTGATAGATCCGGGTAATTGGATCGCGGCGAGGCCGCCGCTCCTACATGACGTAGGTGCCACAAATTGCGTGTAGTGTTGGCGGCCCCGCCGCGATGCCCTCCAGCAAAAGAATCCCGGTTGTCACCCGGTCTACCGAAAAATTCACACCTCGATCTCCAGTTCCTTCAGCTTGCGCGTCAGCGTATTGCGTCCCCAGCCCAGCAGGCGCGCTGCCTCGATCTTGCGCTGTCCGGTGTAGGCCAGTGCGGTTTCGATCAGCACCCGCTCGAAACGCGGTTCAACCTCCGCCAGTACATTATCGCGCTGCATGCTGAACTGCTGCCCAAGGTACTGGCCTAATGCCGCCTCCCAGCCGGATTCCGTGGCGGCTGCTTCGCTTTCCTGGTCTTTCAGGTCCGGCGGCAGGTCGTTGAGCTGTACGGTCTGGCTGGGTGCCATTACGGACAGCCAGCGACAGGTGTTCTCCAGCTGACGGATGTTGCCGGGCCATGGCAGATTGCACAGGTATTGCATGGCCTCGTCGTTGAGCTGCCTTTCATCGACGTTCAGTTCCGAGGCGGTGCGCTTGAGGAAGCTGCGTATCAGCTTGGGGATGTCTTCGCGTCTTTCCCGCAGTGTCGGGATGCGCAGGCGCACGACGTTCAGGCGGTGAAACAGGTCTTCACGAAAGCTGCCGTCCCGCACCAGTGTTTCCAGGTCCTGGTGGGTGGCCGCCACGATGCGCACATCGACGTTCAGTTCTTCGCGGCCGCCGACGCGGAAAAATTTGCCTTCCGACAGGACGCGCAGCAGGCGGGTCTGGGAGGCCGCCGGCATGTCGCCTATTTCATCGAGAAACAGAGTGCCGCCATTGGCCTGTTCGAAACGGCCCTTGTGCTGTGCCTGGGCCCCGGTGAAGGCGCCTTTCTCATGGCCAAACAATTCTGAGTCCAGCAGTTCGGAGGGGATCGATCCGGTGTTGATGGCAATAAAGGGGCCGTTCCTGCGCGGGCTGTGATCGTGCAGAGAGCGGGCGACCAGTTCCTTGCCGGTACCTGATTCGCCGGAGATAAGCACTGTCAGGTCGCTCTGGCTGAGCCGGCCGATAGCACGAAATATGTCCTGCATCGCGGGCGCTTCGCCGATGATGAGGGAATCCTCTTCCGTCACGTTGGCGCCTGTTTCACCCGGTTGGGCATGGTCCAGAGCGCGCTCAACCAGGGACAGGGCATCCGCGATGTCGAATGGCTTGGGCAGATACTCGAATGCCCCCTTGTCATAGGACGCGACGGCACTGTCCAGGTCGGTATGCGCGGTCATGATGATCACCGGGATGTCCGGGTAGTGTCCCAGCACTTCTCTGAGCAGGTCCAGGCCGCTGGTGCCCGGCATACGAATATCGCTGAGGATCACCGCTGGCGTATCGTTTTCCAGGTGCTCCAGGGCATCGTCGGCGGAATTGAAAATCTCGGTGCTGTAACCGGCCTTGGATAAAGCCTTGTCGAGCACCCAGCGAATCGAATCGTCGTCGTCGATAATCCAGATATTTTGTGTGTTTGCCATAGTGCTATTCCAGTGGCAGATAAATTGAAAACACGGTCTTTCCGGGTTCGGAGGTGAATTCAATCAGTCCATTGTGCTGATTAATGATGGTCTGGGCGATAGACAGCCCCAGGCCGCTGCCGGTGGCCTTGGTGGTGATCAGGGGATAAAACACGGTGCTCTGCAGTTCCTCGGGGATGCCGGGGCCGTTGTCCTCGATATCCAGGCGCATCACGATGCGATGCGTGACATCGCCGATGGAAAACCGGCTGGTGACCCGGGTACGGTAGATCAGCCTGTTTGGTGCACCGCCTGTGGCTTCGGGTGAATCAAGCATGGCCTGTACGGCATTGCGCGACAGGTTCAATACAACCTGCACCAGTGCATCATGGTCGGCCTGGATATCCGGCAGGCTGGGATCATAGTTTGTCACCAGTTTCACCATGTCCGGGAACTCGGCGGCGACCAGGCTGCGCACGTCTTCCGTGATGTTGTGAATATTCACCGATTTGAGTTGCAGCGGTTTGTTGGGCCCGGCCATTTTGTCGACCATGCCGGACAGGCGATCCGCCTCCCGGATGATGATGCGGGTGAATTCCCTCAGTGACGGATCGTTGGTTTCCATGTCCAGCAGTTGCGCCGCGCCGCGTATGCCGCCCAGCGGATTCTTGACCTCATGGGCCATGCCGCGCAGGACATTGCGCGAGGCCTCGTACTGGCTGTGCATGTGCTCTTCCCTGGCCAGTCTCAGCAGCCGGTCGATCTGAGTAATTTCCACGATCAGCTCCGATTGCAGGACGCCGTTGTGGTAGCTTGAGATCGGGGTGACGGTACAGTCGACCGTAATGTCATTGCCCGGGGTTATATGCAGCGTGAGTTCGCGACGAGTGATGGCGCGATGCTCCCTGGCTGCGATTTCAAATGTGCGGACACAATTCTTGCTGGTGGAAAAGATAGCTTGAGCAGGTTTGCCGGTCAGGCTCTTGATGCTGGAGTGCAGCAGGCTTTCGCCGGCAGGGTTGATTGTTTTGAGTCGCAGATCGCTGTCGAACAGCAGGACAGCCGTTTCCATGTTGTCAATCAGGTGTTGGCAATCCCGGATACTGTCACGCTCATTCACTGTAGTGATACCGCATTTCCTGGTTCAAAAATGCGAAACGCCTCGAGGGCGAGGCGTTTCGGCTGCTCAGTTAACGCTTTGATCAGCAGCTGTAGTACAGGTCAAATTCAACCGGGTGCGTACTCATGCGCAGCTGGGTGATTTCTTCCATCTTCAGGTCAATGAAGCCGTCGATGACGTCGTCGGTGAAGACCCCACCTGCCTTGAGGAAGTCGCGGTCTTCATCCAGAGCTGCCAGTGCTTCTTCGAACGAGGAGCAGACAGTCGGAATGGCTGCGGCTTCTTCGGCCGGCAGGTCGTACAGGTCCTTGTCCATCGCATCGCCCGGGTGCAGCTTGTTCTGGATCCCGTCGAGGCCGGCCATCATCAAGGCGGAGAAGGCCAGGTAAGGATTGGCTGTCGGATCAGGGAAGCGTACTTCAATGCGACGACCTTTCGGGTTGCTTTCGAACGGAATACGGATCGAAGCAGAGCGGTTACGGGCCGAGTAGGCCAGCATGACGGGCGCTTCAAAGCCCGGTACCAGGCGCTTGTAGCTGTTGGTTGACGAGTTGGTGAAGGCGTTCAGGGCCTTGGCATGCTTGATGACACCGCCAATGTAGTAAAGGGCCGTTTCAGACAGACCGCCATATTCGTCACCAGTGAACAGGTTGACGCCGTCTTTGGCGAGTGACATGTGAACGTGCATGCCGTTGCCGTTGTCGCCGACGACAGGCTTCGGCATAAAGGTGGCCGTTTTGCCGTAGGCGTGGGCGATGTTATGTACACAGTACTTCAGAATCTGGTTGCCGTCGGCACGTTTTACCAGCGTGTCGAAACGGGTGCCGATTTCGCACTGGCCGGCAGTGGCTACCTCGTGGTGGTGTACTTCCACTTCAACGCCCATTTCTTCCATGGTCTGGCACATCGCGGAGCGCAGATCCTGAAGCGAGTCGACCGGCGGGACAGGAAAGTAGCCGCCTTTGACGCCCGGACGGTGACCGATATTGCCGTCTTCGTAAACCTTTTCAGAGTTCCAGGATGATTCGTCGGAATCGATCTTGAAGAACGAGCCCTGCATGTTGTTGCCCCAGCGTACATCGTCGAACACGAAGAATTCCGGTTCCGGTCCAAAGTAGGCGGTATCGGCGATGCCGGTTGATGACAGGTAGGCCTCGGCGCGTTTCGCGATGGAGCGTGGATCCCTTTCATAACCTTCACCGGTCTGTGGCTCGAGAATATTGCAGCGGATGATCAGGGTTGGATCGTCAAAGAAAGGATCCATTACCGCGGTGTCGGGATCAGGCATCAGGATCATGTCGGATTCGTTGATGCCCTTCCAGCCTGCAATCGACGAACCGTCAAACATCTTGCCATCTTCGAAGAAACCTTCGTCAATAGTGCTTGCTGGGATGGATACGTGCTGTTCTTTGCCGTGCGTGTCGGTGAAGCGCAGGTCAATCCACTTG
>JARFQC010000251.1 GCA_029287965.1 Arenicellales bacterium | reverse complement strand
TCCCACCCATAAAAAAAGGCCACAGTGTTCACTGTGGCCTTTGGATATGATTCCTTGTTTAACGCTTACATCAGGTCATACAAAAGCCACGCGCGTGCATCGCCCAGCGACGCACGGATGGCTTTAGAATGGTCAGATCTGCAGTAAACATGGCGCTCAGTGTGATGTCCCGCGTGACGCTGTGTCAAGCTTTTTTAATGACCAACCCTGCCGGTTGGTGTTTCCTGGAGCGAAGTGTCTATAATAGGTTCAAAAACTGCACAAATAGCAGAGGAAGACGAGGAGAAAATGTCCGATCGCGCATATCGGTTGTCGGTTGGTGTCTTGCTGTTGATCGGCCTGTATTTCGAACTGCCCGTGCTTATCTACAGCATCATTGGCATCGCCCTGTTCGAGGCTGTCACCAACCTCCGCATACCCATCATCGTTGAGAAAATCACCGGTCACAAGGTGGTCAACGAGTCTGATGGCTTTAACTTCAAGCAACGGTTCAACTTCGATGCTGAACGTGTCTGGCGACTCATCCTCGCCGCCGTACTTATCGTTGTCTATGTACTCTTCTATGACCAACTCTGGTATGTCGCCTGGTTCCTCGGCTTTGCCATCCTTGGCGCAGGTCTTAGCGGCGTCTGCCCGATGTTTATTACCATCAAGTGGGCCGGCTTCAGGTGAGCAGTACCGGTGAAAAAAGCCAGCCGAAACTACGTTCCACCGGCCTGCCTGCCAAAGTCACCGGGATAGTATTCTGGGGACTGGTCATCGTCGGTCTGATCCTCACAGCGATCATCAATAATTACATCGAGGACGCACTGCGATACGAACGCGATCTGAGTATTACCGCTGCCGTAGGCAATATCGATGACCTGATGGAATCGCATGCAGGCGAACCACTGGATTCATTTCATGATGAATTGGATGAGTGGCGTAAAAGTTTCGGCTTCGATGCCCTGGTCGTGACCCTGACGCATGAAACGATCACGCTCGGTCAAATTACCAGCGAACAGGTGGCGACCAAGAAGACCTTCTACACCCGCATACCCGTCAGCGACGATACGCCTGAACTCCTGCGTTCCGGTTCGATCATGATCTACCAGCAGCCATTGACACAGGTGGTGGCGGAATACCGTAAAAACATTCTTGTCAGTATGGTGGGCCTGTTTCTGCTGTTTGGCCTGTTCCTGCAGTTTGTCCTCAAACGCATCATATCCCTTCCATTCATGAACATGGTTACGACGGCGCGGGATTTTGCCGATGGTCGCGATAAAATACGTTTTGATGACAAGCGACAGGATGAATTCGGCTTTCTGGGAACCTTTATCAACAGGGCGCTTGATCACCTCACTGACCAGCAGCTGGAACTCGAGAGCGCCCTGGAGAGACAGCATGCCGTAGAAAAAGACCTGGAAAAGGAAAAGGAACTGGCCGAAACAACCCTGTATTCAATTACCGATGCTGTCATCACCATAGACCGGGGCGGCCAGGTTGAATTTCTGAACCCTGCCGGTGAAAGGATGACCGGCTGGTCCATCGAACACGCCCGTTTCAAGGATGTCGAAAAAATCCTCGATCTGCGCAAGAGCAAGCAGGACAAGCAGATAGAGCTGCCCATCCGCCACGAATCCGCAACTGAACCTCAGCTGGAAACGGTCAAGGGTACCGGCGTACTGACCAGCAGGGATGGTATGTACAAGAGCGTTGAGTATTCCGTTGCACCGACACTCGACCAGTCCGGCCGGACAATGGGCAGCGTAATCGTGCTTCAGGATTTGACCGAAGCGCAGGAGCTTGCACAGCAGCTCGTTTACCAGGCAACCCACGACGGCCTTACCGGGCTGATCAACCGGAACGAGTTCGATAACCGGATCCAGTCACTGATTGACAAGACCAAGAAAACCGGCGCTGGCACCCATGCACTGCTGTATCTTGATCTCGATCAGTTCAAGATGGTCAACGACAGCTGCGGCCATATTGCCGGTGACGAAATGCTCCGCCAGTTGAGCGAGCGGATTCGCGAGCACATTGGCGAGACGGACACGCTGGCCCGATTGGGTGGTGATGAATTCGGTGTGCTGCTCGAGGACTCGACAGTACACAGGGCGGAATTTGTCGCCAACAGGCTGCGCGAAGAAGTCGAGGACTACCGGTTCAGCTGGGATGAAAAAAGTTTCGGCCTGGGTGTCAGCATCGGCCTGGTCACAATTGACATCAACACGGACAACAAGGACGAGCTATTAAGCATGGCAGACCGGGCGTGCTATGCAGCCAAGGATGCAGGCCGCAACCGGGTACGCGTATTTCAACCCAATGATCTCGACATGCTGCGGCGCCACAAGGACACGGAGTGGGTCTCCCGCATTCACGAGGCTATCGACGACGACACCCTTCTGCTTGCCACCCAGCCCATCGTCCCGATTGACCCGGAACTCAATATCGGCGAGATATTCGAAGTACTCATTCGCATGAAAGATAAGGACGGCAAGACGATTCCAGCCGGTGCATTTCTGCCCGCTGCTGAACGTTATAACCTGATGCATGAACTCGACCGGTGGGTTGTAGAGTCTGCCCTGAAATGGCTGTCAAAAGATACCGAGCAGCTCAAGCGTCTTGACACCTGCATGCTGAACCTGTCCGGGCAGACGCTGACCGATGAGACCTTTGCCGGATTCGCCCTGGAAGCTATTCACAGGAACCGTGTCCCCGGCAGCAAGATCTGTTTTGAAATTACCGAGACCGTCGCGATCGCCAATCTGGCACAAGCACGCAAGCTGATCAAGGAACTCAAGGCAGTTGGCTGTCGCTTCGCCCTGGATGATTTTGGCTCCGGCATGTCCTCCTATGCCTACCTCAAGACCCTGCCTGTGGACTTCATCAAGATTGACGGCATTTTCGTCAAGGACATACTGACAGACCCGGTCGACACGGCCATGGTCCGTTCCATCAACGAAATTGGCCATATCATGGGTAAAAAGACGATAGCCGAGTACGTTGAAAACGCGGCCATCATGCAGAAACTCCATGACCTGGATGTCGACTTTGGCCAGGGATTCGGGATCGCCAAGCCTGAAATCATCGATGGCACGCGACCACCTACTGAACAAAAACTGCGCATGCCTCCTGAGTTAAGCGCCTGAGAGTTCGTTCAAAGACTCTTCGGCAACTTCCCGCACCATCTCTTCCCCGTCGTCAAGACAGGCTTCCAGCCAGGGTCTTGCTCCTTCATCGTGTGTTAAACCAAGAAAATGACAGCCGTCTGCACGGGTTGCCGGATCATCATGGGTTGTTAAACGCCCCAGGTCAGGCATCAACGCAATGAGCTGCTCCGGTTTATCCTCGAAAGATTCAACGACTGCACTGATACCTATCCTCACGGTTAACGGCACCTCTGCCCCGGAAAGAACAGATATCAAGTCAGGCAATACATTCGGCTGTTTGTGGGCCAGGGTCACGACATCGTTCAATGCACCAGCTTTCAGCTGCCGGGTCAATGCCGCCTGTGCATCACTCTGCCCTTCGGTCAGTTCGATCCATTGTTCGATTTCCGTACGCGTCATGGCCCCGCTGAATTCCATGTCACCCAGCTTCATCCACGGCACAGAGCGAACCCCGTAATCAGCCGCCACCTCAGGGCGATGCACGATATTCACCACTTCCAGCCTGCTGATCGCACCTTCTTTCACCAGTTCACCCAACACCTTGATCATAGCCGGACAATGCGGGCATGTAGACGTCACCAACAGCAAAGCGTCTGTCATTGTATTGGCCCCTTTTTATGCCAGCACACGCTGACACTGCAGTATCCGAGCAAATTACTCGGAATTTTTTCGTTCACGGCGTTGACCTTTCTCAGTATTTTTATATATTATTAAGTTCTTATTTATTATTGTCATTTTATATCAATCTTCCCATGACTGAAAAAACAGCCCGCAGGTATCGCTGGACACTGGTAGTCGCCTCGTTTGTGGTGACTTCAGGACTGATCGTATATCTCGAAAAAATCGGAACCGCCTGAGCAACCCCCTCTCTCTGCTCTGACTCAAGCCGGCAGCCTTCCTGCCGCATGCGTCTCTTTATGAGGCATTCACTGCTCCTTAGCCACTGTGGTATATGACATAAAGACTGAGTGTTTTGATGTAGCAACACCGATATTGTCGGATTATACTTCTGTTATCCGGAATAATAATGCACACAACCGGAGTATTTCATTACACCCAGAGGAAAGAGGTACGTATGCAGAACGGTACAGTAAAGTGGTTTAACAATGCGAAAGGATACGGATTCATTACGCCGGAAGAAGGCGGCGAAGATGTATTTGTCCATCACTCGGCAATCAACGTAGAGGGATACCGGACTTTGAATGAAGGCCAGGCGGTTTCATTCGAAGCAGAAAACGGACCAAAAGGAATGCAGGCAACAAGCGTCCAGGTCTCGTCCTGACAAAAATCCAATCATCACTATCAATGCCCGCAGCCGCGGGCATTTTTATTTGTACTGCAGGACATGCTGACTGCCTCTTCTCAAACACGTAGAATGAGCGGCCACCGAACGTCAGATTTTCATACTCATCCCGGGCTGTTTATACCATGGTAATAATTCACCAGATGGCGAAAGTCGGATCAACCGCCATTCAGCAGGCACTCCAGCGCGCCGGGATAGAATCATTGCAGACCCACAACCTGGGAGAGCATCACCTGCAGAACAACCTGGCATCTTTTTTAAGCTCCTTCTACACATTACAGCGGGTGAGAAACGAACTTGGCTTGTTTAAAGACCAGATCATCGCAACCAAGCTGTTAGATATCGCGCGTCAACCCGGCAGCCCGAAACAGAAGCTGATCACCCTGTCCCGGGACCCTGCCCGGCGCTGGTTCAGCGCCCTGATACAAAACTACGCTTTCCTGCAGCCGAAGGTAGACGAGTTCTATGAAGCGCAACAGGGAAAAAAACCGGCCAGTGCATCGGAGAGTTTTGATTATATTTTTACTACCCTGCTGAACCTGGTCAACAGTTCAGAGCATAAGCTTGGCAGCCACGAATTTAATGAATTCTTCTGGAATTCCCGGCACACCGAAAACGAAGACATTAACAAGGTCATACTGCTGGTGGGCGCTGAACTGCTCGTGCCCTTTACCTGGTTCCAGACCAACATACACGAACTGATCGACCTCGACATATACGCTCAACCTGTTGAAAACGGCATGCTCGTAACAGGCAATGACCATTTTAAGTTACTGTATATCAAGTTTGAGAACCTGAAGAGAGATCGCGCTCTTACCAGCCGTGCACTGACCGAATTCCTGGACAAGAAGATCAAGATGAAGCCGGCGAATGTTTCAAAGGGCAAAGCAGGCTTCGATATCATCAAGCCGCTGGAAGACAAGTACTATTCGCAGTTCATGTCCTGCGCCAATATAAAAACATCCGATTACTGCAGGCATTTCAACTATCCTGAACAGGCTTGACTGCACGCATCTCCACTACTGCATTACATCGCCCACACCATACAGTTTACGATTCATGACAGAACACACATCAATGCAACAAGGCAATAGCAACTACCAGGTTGCAATATGGCTGCTTGTCGTCTGCGCCCTCGTTTTCACGATGGTTGTCGTCGGCGGATTGACGCGCCTGACCGGGTCAGGCCTGTCTATGGTTGAATGGCAACCTGCTACGGGCTTCATACCCCCGTTAAGCGAAGCGGAATGGCAGGAAACCTTCGACAAGTATCGCCAGTTCCCCGAGTTCATCAATATCAATCGCGACATGGACCTTGCCGGTTTCAAGGATATCTTCTGGCTCGAATTCATCCACCGGGTATTGGGAAGGATAATTGGCCTGGCCTTTCTGCTGCCCTTCCTGTATTTCCTTGCGCGTCGCATGATTCCCGCAAAGCTGACCCCACGGATGATCCTGATGTTCGCGCTTGGCGGAATGCAGGGTGTACTGGGCTGGTACATGGTTAAAAGCGGCCTAGTCGACGATCCCCACGTCAGTCAGTACCGTCTGACTGCACACCTGATGCTGGCCGTAATGATTTATGCCCTGATGTTCTGGACCGCTCTGGGTCTGCTGCCAGGTAATCGTAAAGACGCTGGCGACGATAGTGGCTGGAACAGGCTGGCCTGGCCGGCAATTTTGCTGACATTACTAGTTGCCCTGACCATGTCTTCAGGCGGGCTGGTAGCCGGCCTGAAGGCAGGCCTGGTCTATAATACCTTTCCTCTCATGGGTGATGCGCTGATCGCGCCGGGTGTCTACGCTGCGGCACCGTGGTACGCAGCGGCCTTCGAAGATGCCATTACCGTTCAGTTCAACCACCGCCTGCTAGCGATAGTTACCTTTATCTTGATTGTCGTCTTCTGGCTGCGTGCAAGAAAAGCCACCCTGCCGGACGGGACAGGCATGGCTATGCAGCTGATGCTCGGCATGGCCATGGTACAGGTAGCGC
The DNA here is from genome assembly GCA_029287965.1 of Arenicellales bacterium. Classification (GTDB taxonomy): domain Bacteria; phylum Pseudomonadota; class Gammaproteobacteria; order BMS3Bbin11; family BMS3Bbin11; genus JARFQC01. The sequence goes on along the minus strand of JARFQC010000251.1, from coordinate 2,259 downwards.
TTGGTATCACAACGCTGATCATGCGGGTGCCTGTACAACTCGGTGCAGCACACCAGGCCGGCGCATTGCTGTTGCTGACTTCCCTGCTTATCGTAGTACACCGACTGGTTTCGAATCGCTGAATCAATTCATCCTGCGATGCGTGCAGTTGCAGTACCGGCCGTGACGGCGAGATGGATCAAACCTCGCAAGCCGGCTTATTCGAACTACCAGGCAATTTGATCGCGCATTTTGAAGAGCTTGAAGTATCTATTGGCATGGACATCGCTTTTACTAAAGATAACCGCAGTACTTGAGGTCGTCGGTTATTTTCAGCATGTATTCTTCAGGCAGCTTCGCCGGCTTGATCTTGGACGTGTCCAGCTTGTCGCTTTGATAATCAGCCAGCATCTTGTCGTTACCTGTACCTTTAAGCATTTCGTCGGTATAGGGAATTTCCAGGAAATCACAAATACGGGTCAATGTTTCAGTAGGCTTGAGAAGTAAATCTTCAAACCGCACACACACGTTGTAGGCGTGGCCTGTCTGAAAAAAACGATAGCATTTAACCGAGTACTGCCAGCGTTCACTGGCCAGGTCTATGGGCTGACCCGTTCTGTTTATTTTCGAGTTGATGCAGGCCCTGCCATCCCGCAGGATGAAGACTACTTTTCTTCGCTTCAAATATTTGTTGAATAATGTATTCAGGACATCGGGTGAATTCGGGTTATTGGCAAGGGCATCTGCCTCTAGCGCATAAATCTGCTCGGTAGTGATCTTGTTGCCCCACGGGGCCTGTGAGTGATTTTTTGCATGCCGCTTGCACGCATCGGCGAAGGTCTTTGCCCGCTTTTGCAAAAGCTTCGGTCCGGTGTAGGGCAGCTTGTTTCCCATCAGGTACGCACTGGCATAGAGCTCGAAACCCACCTCCAGGTCAGGATGATAATCAAGCAGACCTGCCAGCAGGCTGGTTCCACCACGACCGGCACCGACGATCAGAAATTTGAAATTGTCATTGAACACCGTCGCGATTCGCCTTTATGCCAGCCACAGCCTTGCGTTCCTGAACAGGCGCATCCAGCCACCGTCTTCACCCCACTCTGCGGGCCGCCAGGAATTGGAAACGCTGCGGAAAACCCGCTCCGGATGAGGCATCATTACCGTGAATCGACCATCCTCGGAGCTTAGCCCCGTTATGCCGTCCGGCGACCCATTCGGGTTGGCCGGATATGCCTCTGTAGCTTTGCCGTAGTTATCCACGTAGCGCAGTGCAACTACCGAATCTGAACATTGCTGCCGGCTTGTAAATTCTGCCCTGCCTTCACCGTGGGCAACGGCAATAGGCATGATTGTCCCGGCCATGCCCTGCAGGAAGATAGAGGGGCTGTCGACTATCTCTACCAGTGAACTGCGTGCCTCGAACTGCTCTGACAGGTTGGTCACAAAACGCGGCCAGGCAGACGCGCCGGGTATAATTTCCTTGAGTGACGCCATCATCTGGCACCCGTTGCAGACACCCAGTCCGAATGTATCACCGCGGTTGAAGTACTGTTCGAACTGCTCACGCGCCCGTGCGTTGTAGAGAATAGACTTGGCCCAGCCACCACCTGCGCCGAGTACGTCGCCATAGGAAAACCCGCCGCAGGCCACCAGGCCGTGAAAGGCACCCAGCGTTTCCCGTCCCGACAGAATGTCACTCATTGTCACGTCAATAGCATCGAACCCGGCACGATCAAATGCCGCGGCCATCTCGAGCTGGCTGTTCACGCCCTGCTCGCGCAGAATGGCCATGCGTGGCCGCACGCCTGTGCTGATCAGTGGTGCAACGACATCTTCCGCCGGATCGAAAGTCATCCGGACATGCATGCCCGGGTCGTTGCCATCCAGTAGGCTGTCATATTCCTGTTGAGCGCAGTCCGGATTATCACGCAGCGCCTGCATACGCATGCTTGTGTCCGACCAGGCCCTGTGGAAATTTATTCTACTGTCCTGCAGGATTACCTCGCCGTTAGCCCTGAAAACGATGTCATCAGAGATACTTACATGGCCCAGCGAATGCGTGCATGCACCCAGGCCATGCTGTTCGAGTATCTTATCAATCTGCATCCGGTCACTGGAGTGAACCTGGATGACTGCACCCAGTTCTTCATTGAACAATACGGCGAAAACATCATCACCGGGCAGGTCTACGTCTACTCCGCAATGCCCTGCAAAAGACATTTCGCATAGCGTCGCGAACAAACCGCCGTCGGAACGGTCATGGTAGGCCAGCAGCATGTC
>JARFQC010000010.1 GCA_029287965.1 Arenicellales bacterium | reverse complement strand
ATGGTATTGCCGAGTGACACCTGGCCGTCTCCGCCAATGACGACAGAATTGCCCCGACGAACTGACAGGATAGTGGTTCCGCGGTATTGATCCATGTTGTATCCGGTATCTTGTGGGTAATTAATCGGCCGGTTAACGGTCTGCATTTAATGATGATATGACTAACGTTTACGAGCGAGTTGCCCCCATTCATTCACGGCAAAACTCAAGCGAAGTAACAACGTATGTCTGAATAAAAAGATGTGCGGCTTATTTAATGACTTTCAATGCCGGACGGTCAGGTTTGGCAACTTTGTCTTTTATATCATTATCGCCGCTGTCATCCGGCTCCGGGCCTTCGTCTTCTTCCTGCGGGAAAAAGATACCCTGTCCGTTTTCTCTTGCGTAGATGGCCTGAACGGCTGGGACCGGGACTTCTATGTTCATTTCCTTGCCCGCAAAACGGGCGCTGAACAGCACCCATTCGTCCCCCAGCTCAAGGCCGCGAACGGAAGACATGGAGACGTTGAGCGTAATAGTACCGTCCGTGATGTACTGCTCGGGGACGCTGACGCCCTGCATCGTAGCATCGACCAGCAGGTGCGGGGTCAGATTATTCTCGCTGGCCCAGTCATAGATCGCCCGGATCAGATACGGACGCGTTGAGGTCATGCCGACTTTTTGTCGCGCAGACCCCGCTCGATTTCACTCAGACTGTCGTTGAAAGCCGGGCGGCTGAACAGGCGCTGTGCGTACTGCATAACCGGCTTGGCCTGCTTGGGTAGTTCGATGCCGGCATTTGGCAGGCGCCACAACAATGCAGCCATGTAGCAGTCTACCAGCGAGTACTCTTCACCCAATAGATATGTCTGGGACGAGAATACAGGTGACAACGCCGTCAGGCCGTCGCGGATAATCTGGCGGGCCTCGGTGGCCTTCTTGGCATTGGTGCCGGTGCAGACCGGCAGCAGACGCGTCCAGTCGCGATATACGCGGCGCACCATCAGGCGAGCCCTTGCCCGGTTGACCGGATCTACCGGCATCAATGGCGGGTGAGGCAGGCGTTCATCGAGGTATTCGTTGATCAGGGTCGAGCTGTACAACACCAGTTCGCGATCAATCAGTGTCGGCGTCTCGAAATAGGGATTCAGGTCTGCGAGCACTTCCGGTGCTTCGCTCTGATTCAGATATTCGATATGACAGTCTACATCCTTTTCAAACAACACAATCCTGGAAGCATGGCTGTACGGATCGTCATAGCCGGAATACAGGGTCATGATCGGTTTTCTGGTCGGTGTAGACATATTGCAAACTCCTGGATGAACCCGGATTAGTACAGGGTCATGGGTCTAAAACACGTGCGGGGGCAAGTTGCCCCCGGTGTCGTAATACGTTGATTCACTACAATCAATGTACGTCTTTAAAATATTCCTTTTTCAGCAGATATGCTGGAATCAACAGGATGACGAGGAAGATAAGCACATAAATGCCGAGCTTGTATCGAACCATCTTGGCCGGTTCACCAACGTAAACCAGGAAGTTGGTCAGGTCACGGACCGCCTCGTCGTACTCATCTTCCAGCATCGTGCCCGGCTTGACCATTTCATAGTGGTCGAACACTTCGACGCCATTCTCGTCTTTCTTGAACACGGCATTGCGCGCGCCCTGCAGACTGTAAAGGACATGCGGCATGGCAACCTTTTCAAACAATGTGTTGTTCCAGCCTGAAGGAGAACTCTCGTCCAGGTAGAAGCTGCGCATGTAGGTATACAACCATTCCGGACCGCGTGAGCGTGCAATCAACGACAGATCAGGCGGCGCCTTGCCGAACCATTTCTTGGCATCTTCCGGCGGCATGGTGGTTTTCATCAGGCCACCGATGCGATCAGTCGTGAACATCAGGTTCTCTTCAACGACCTCTTCGGGTATCTCGAGATCTTCCGCCATCCGGTTGTAGCGCATGAATTCCGCGCTGTGGCAGGACAGACAGTAGTTGACGAAGATGCGTGCGCCACGCTGCAGCGAAGCCTTGTCACTGAGGTCGATATCGACGTCATCGAGATGGACGTTGCCGCCGCCGGCAGCGAAAGCAGGGCCTGTGACCAGGCTTAATATCAGGATCAGCTTTTTCATCAGGTCAACCTCTCTGGAACCGGCTTGGTTTTGTCCATTTTTGTATAGATCGGCATCAGCAGGAAGAAGGCGAAGTAGATAAACAGACCGATCTGGGCGAGCAGTGTATTGATACCTTCTGCGGGCTGGGTACCGAGCCAGCCAAGCATGATGAATGCGATAATGAAAATCGTCAGTGCCATCTTAAACAGCGGGCCGCGATAACGAATCGACCTGACCGGTGACTTGTCCAGCCAGGGCAGGAAGAACAGGATCACCAGCGATGCGCCCATCGCAATGACGCCCCAGAGCTTGTCACCGCCGGGCAGCCACTCCCAGGTCACCGCTCGCAGGATCGAGTAGAACGGCGTGAAGTACCATAGCGGCACGATATGCGGTGGTGTCGACAGCGGATCGGCTGGCGTGAAGTTGTCCTTCTCGAGGAACCAACCGCCAAATTCCGGAGCAAAGAAGATTACCGCCGAGAAAACCATCAGGAACACAACCACACCGACAATATCCTTGACCGTGTAGTAGGGGTGGAACGGAATGCCATCTTTCGGAATACCGTTTTCGTCCTTGTTCTTCTTGATTTCGATGCCATCCGGGTTATTGGAGCCGACTTTATGCAGCGCAACAATATGCAGGTAAACCAGCATGACCAGTACCAGTGGTACGGCAATAACGTGGAACGCGAAGAAGCGGTTCAGTGTCGCGTCCGAGATGACAAAGTCACCACGCAGC
>JARFQC010000246.1 GCA_029287965.1 Arenicellales bacterium | reverse complement strand
CAGGTGGGCAAGCGTCCAGATGATCAGGCCCTGGCCGGCTGCATGCGATATCAGTGCAAGCAAGAGCAATACGATGAAGCCGGATGCATCTAGCTGAAAATTAAAGAAAATATCATGATCGAATTATATGCCTGAGACGCTGCTGCGAACATGCTTCAGGCGTGTCGCCATACCAGCGATGGATGCCTGGCCAGGGCCTGGTTATTGAATATATAAGCAAACGGTTATATACTGGCGGGACAAATTGTCTACAGGAGGTTTTGCTATGAAAAATATCTTTGGGATTTCACTCGGAGCCCTTCTTCTCGCATCTTCACTGAGTGCAAATGCATGGTGGGGCGGCGATCGGTGGGGTAACGGTTACGGTTACAACGACTGGCCCGTCTTCACTCCAATGTACTGGATGGAAGAAATGTGGGACAGCTGGGACGACGATTACTACGATGGTTATTATGGTGGTGGTCCCTGGGGCGGTTACGGTGGCCCATGGGGTGGTCCTGGTTACTATGGTGCTCCTTATGGCGGCGGCTACTACGGCGCTCCCTATGGTGGCTACGGCGTACCTTACGGTGCCCCGGTATACCAGGCACCTGCTGTACCGGATACAACTGCGCAGTAAGCGTCGAAACGTATCAGTACCTGAAGAAGGGAGGCAGCCGCCTCCCTTTTTTTATGTGTGCCGCCGGTACAGGAATGCCGCCAGGGCCGGCAGCAGGGTGAGTGAAGCGAGCATGTTCAGGATGAACATGAAGGTGAGCAGGATGCCCATGTCGGCCTGAAACTGCAGGTCGGAGAATATCCAGGTAAAGACACCGATGCCCAGGGTCATGCCTGTGAACAGCACGGCGTTGCCGGTGATCTGCAGCGTGACTTCGAATGCTTCACGCAGCGCCAGGCCTTTTTCCAGCTGGTCGCGCAGCCGGCTGAATATATATATCCCGTAATCAACACCAATGCCGACGCCGAGCGCGACGACCGGCAGGGTGGATACCTTGAGACCGATATCCAGGATGGTCATCAGCGCGTAGGCGAGTACGGACACAAGCCCTAGTGGAACAACGATGCATAGCGTGGCGCGAACAGAACGGAAGGTGATCAGGCACAATGCAATGATGGCGGCATAGACATAGACCAGCATCGGGAACTGGGCGGCATCGACAGCTTCATTGGTGGCTGCCATAACCCCGACGTTACCGCTGGCGAGACGAAAGCGCAGCTGCTCGTTGGCATTTTCTGCATCAAAGCGTTTCACTCCATCAACGATTCGCGCGACTGTCCGAGCCTTGTGGTCTGAGGTGAAAATCAATACCGGCATCGCGCTGCAATCCTCGTTCAGCAGGCCGGTTGAGGTATCTACCGGGGTGATGGCCTGCACCAAGACCTGCTGATTGCGCGGCAGTACCTGCCAGTTTGGATTGCCTTCATTCCAGCCGGCGTTGTACAGGCGGGCGAGCGTCGGCAGCGCTATCACGGACTGCACCCCCTCGATGTTCTGCATATACCAGGTGAAGCGATCGATGTCCGACATGATGTCATGTTCTATACATGCATCCGGAACCGTTTCCGCGATGACTGACAGGACGTCTACACCGATGGAGAAGCGTTCTGTGATGATTGCACTGTCGAGGTTGTAGCGCGAGTCGGTGCGCAGTTCGGGTACGCCCTGTTCCAGGTCACCGATTTCTATCGCTGCGCCCTTCCAGCCCCCCACGGCAAACAGTATCAGGGCGACAACCAGGGTAAAGCCTGCCACTGGCTGTGCACTGAATGCGGAGAGCCCGCGCCAGAAGCCATGCATGTGTTTTGCCCGTCGCTCGAGGCGGTGCTTCAGGGTGGATTCATCCGGGGGCAGGTAGGACAGCAGCACAGGTAAAAGGAACAGGTTGGTCAGGATGATTACCGCCACGCCGATGCTGGCGGTGATGGCCATCTCCTGGATTATCTCGATGTTGATCAGCAGGATAGTCAGGAAGCCGATGGTATCGCTGGCCAGCGCAATGCCGCCGGGTATGAGCAGGCGACGGAAGCTGGCACGGGCCGCGTCAGGTACCGAGTGGCCCAGGTAGATCTCGGCACGCATGGAATTGACCATTTGTACACCGTGACTGACGCCTATGGCAAACACCAGGAAGGGCACCAGAATTGACATCGGGTCGATGCCGAAGCCCAGCAGCGGCAGCAGTCCCAGTTGCCATGTCACGGCGATCAGCGAACAGGTCAGCGGCAGTATGCTCATCCACATCGATAGCGAATACAGGTAGACCAGTATCGCCGTGATAACGAACGCAACAGCGAAAAACAGCAGGACGTTCTGCGCACCTTCCGTGATGTCACCGACGACTTTTGCGAAGCCGATGATATGGATATTCGAAGTCTCGTGCTGTTCACGAATCTGTTCCAGTCGCTGCGCCACGGCCTGGTAGTCGATACGCTTGCCGGTTGAAGGATCTATCTCCAGCAAGCCTGCAGTGATCATTGCACCGGTGAAGTCATTGGCCACCAGGCGCCCCACCTGGCCCGACTTGATGATGTTTTTTCTGACCTGTTCGAGGTCATCATCAGAGCCCTGGAATTCAGCCGGGATGACGTTGCCGCCGGAGAAGCCGTCCTCGACGATTTCTATGAAGCGTACATTGGGTGTGAACAGGGATTTCACCTGGGCCCTGTCGACGCCGGGTATGAAGAATACCTGGTCAGTGATCTGCTTCAGTGCATCGAAAAACTCGCGGGTGAAGATATTGCCTTCGTTGACCGTGACCGCAATGAGAACCCGGTTGGCACCGCCGAATTCCTTCTGGTATTCAATGAAGGTCTTCATGTACGGATGTTCCAGCGGCAGCAACTTGTTGAAGCCGGCGTCAACTTTCAGCGCCGTAGCGCTCCAGATCATGAACAGGGTAACCAGCGCGAACAGCCCGATGACCAGCGGGCGGAAACGGAAGACCGTTTCTTCGATGATGCCGATGAGCTTGCCGCCTTTAGGTATCATCGCAATGTGTCCATGCTGATACCGCCGGCACCGCTCAGCACGATGCCATCCTTGTCATGTACCAGAATGCCCGTCAGCGCCTTGCGGTCTTGGCGTGTCTTTGCCGAGAAACTTCGCCCGTTGTCCTGGCTGGTCAGTATAGTCCCGCCGAGTCCGACCACGATAATCGTTCCATCTGATGCTGTGGCCGATGCCATCAGGCTGGCTTCGGTTCCCGTATCGACAGCGCACCAGTGTCTGCCGCCGTCCGAGCTACGGTACATGTGGCCGCGCAGTCCATAGATGATTATCTCGTCGTGGCCGGTAGCCATGATGCCGAACCAGGATCCACTGTAGGGGGAGGGTAGCTCGCTCCAGTTGTAGCCTGCGTCCTGCGACTGGTAGATATGCCCCTGTTCCGCTGCCATAACCAGCTCGCCGCCGGGCAGTGCAGTAATTGCATTCAGATGGAAGTCGTCGTCAGAGATCTGGCGGCGATCCCAGCTCTTGCCGCCGTCGTCGGTGGACAGGAACATACCGTAGGCACCCACGGCAAAACCGTGGCGCGAGTCTTTGAACCAGACATCCAGCAATGGATCGTCGTACTGCTCGTCGCGGTGCTGCAGGGTCCATTGTTTGCCGCCATCCGACGTGTGCAGGATCACGGCATCATGACCGACAGCCCAGCCGTGATCGGCATCAGTGAAAAATACTGCCGTCAGTTGACTGCGTGTCGGTACATTGACTTGCTGCCAGGTGCTGCCATTGTCATCGGAGATCAGTACATGACCGCGCTCGCCCACGGACACAAGGCGCTTGCCTGCCCGGGCGATATCCAGCAACAGGGACTGTGATGCCAGTGGCGCAATTTCCGAGCGTTCCTGGTTGGCTGATGTTCCAACAGGCAGCAGGCACGCCACCAGCAGCAGGGCAGCAGCGGTATATCTGGTGAATACTACCTGCATGGGTGCGGTGAGTTTTGACATAAAAAAAGCTGCCCGGAATGCGATGCATTCATCCGGCAGCTTCTCCAGCCATGCTTGCGGCTCGCTTAGCGCAGGCCTTGCCGTCGCAGCGAGGCCGGAGTGAAGTCCTTGTTGTTGCGTTTCAGGTTGAAGTCGTACATGCGGCTTTCGTTATCAAGGCCGATGGCCAGGTAGCGGCCGGCCTGCAGATCCGTGTGTACTTCGAGCGTGGACCACAGGGTCGGCACATCGAAGTAGTTAATCGGGAAGCCTTCCGAAACACGCCACAGGTTGCCGCGTCGGTCATACTGGTCGACGGCAAGAATCTGCCAGCTGTCCTCGTCTATGTAGAAGGTGCGGCGTGGATAGATATGGCTGGTGCCTTCTTTCAGCGTGGCATCGACTACCCACACGCGGTGCAGTTCATAACGGGCCAGGTCCTGGTTGATGTGCTTTGGGGTCAGGATGTCCTTGTACTTGACCTGATCGCTGTGCAGCTTGTAGGCATTGTAGGGGACGATCATTTCCTTGCGGCCAACCAGCTTCCAGTTGTAGCGGTCCGGGGCACCGTTGAACATATCGAACTGGTCCGAGGTGCGCATGCCGTCCGAGGCCGTGCCGGGATTGTCGTAGGCGACGTTCGGTGCGCGGCGAACACGACGCTGGCCGGTGTTGTAGGTCCACGCGGAGCGCGGCTGGGCGACCTGGTTAAGGGTCTCGTGTGCGAGCAGGATGAAGCCCGCCAAACGGGCTGGAGCGATGACCTTCTGCTTGAAGTGAATTATGACGTTGTTCAGGTTTTCGAATTTTGCTTCTGGTTTGGCATACAGCACATCGAATTCGTCTTCAAATTTGACCAGCGTGTACTTGCCCGAGCGGGTAGGTACGGCCTGGGCAATCCAGCGTCCGACGGTTTCACCGCGATAGCGTAGCAGGTGATTCCAGATCACCTCGTGACCATCGGCTGGAATCGGGAACGGTACCCCGATGATTGCATCTTCCACCCCGTTGCCATCGGCGACCAACCTGGCCCGCGTTGCGTTGACTTTCGTTGCGTCATAAATGCGTTGTGGCTGGGCTGCGCTGCGGTGAGTCGGGTAAACCTTGAGCTTGTAGCTGTCGGGATAGGTCTCTAGCAGGGCAAGGTGGCCAGCGGTCAGCTTGTCCTTGTACTGGTCCTTATTCTGTGCCGTGATCGTGTAGAGTGGTTCGTCAGCAGCAAAAGGGTCGGCATGGTGATCGCCGGGTGTGAATCCAGCAGGTGGCGACGTAATGCCACCGTCCCAGGCTGGAATGCTGCCATCCGCATTGCCGGCCATGATGGCACCCATAGGTGTCAGGTCCTTGCCAAGTCTGGCGGCTTCACTTTCAGATACCGCGGCCTGAGCGGGCTCTGCAGTCAGAATTGCCAGTGCCAGGCCAGTGATGATTGGTGCTGTCTTGTGCAGTTTCATGTTTTTATCTCCGGTCTAGCGCGCTGTCAGAAGGATGCCTTGATATTGAAGCCGATGAAGTCCCTGTCATTCTGCAGATTGTAGCGTCCTGCACCCATGAACCTCGTATAGGCGATGTCTGCCGACCATGTGTTCTGGTAGATGCCCTCCATACCAATGGATACCGCCTTGCGTCCCTCGATGAAGTTGCCGCCGGGCCCGGGTGTCGTGCCGGCCACGTCGTGCGCCCATGCCAGCCGCGGTTTCAGGTTGATCGAGCTGAAGGCATTGTTGTAGGACCAGACACCTCGAATACGATAGCCCCAGGAGGTGGATGTCGCGAAGGCCTCCGGTTTTTCCGTCGCAGGCTGGACCCCCGCAGCCGTCGCAAGTGGGCTGCCAGATGTGTAAGAGCCCGGACCTTCAAATCGCAGTTCCTGGTAACTGGGCATGTCGATAACCTGGGTCAGCCCCAGTTCACCGACCACAGCCAGTTGGTTGGCGCCCATGACATCAGCGAATACCTGCGTGATGGTGCTCTGTATCTGCGCGACGTCGAGTTTCTTGAAGCCGCTTATCTCCTCGTCAAATCCGAAACTGCCGACCTGGTTGACGGCACCGAGTGCCGGGATGATAGGTGTCAGTGCCGCGTAGAGTAATTCGGTATCGTCAATCTGCAGCGGCGCGTCGAATTTATATGTCAATTCACCCTGGATCGATGCCCCGCTGGTACCGAGGTCTGTGTTGAAGCTGCCGCCAAGGATTTTGATATCTTCCGGATATTCAAGAAAGTAGCGTGCGCTGTTGGCGTAGTCACCGCCGGCTACTCCCTGCGGGGTGCCGGTCCGGGCACTGATGATCGGCAGGCGGCTATGATAATTGACGAAATAGAGGCCGTACTCGGTCGCATTCTGAGTGAAATAGTTCATTGCCAGGCCATATTCTCCTCCGTCTTTGGCCTCGCGGGTTTCACCTTTTGGCACCCTGACACCCACCGGTGCATTCAATCCCGAACCGGCCGGAACCAGGTCCGGGACAGAACCAAAGCCCAGCATGACTTTTTCGGCACCCGGCCCTGCCAGATCAGTGGTGCTGAAATAGGATCCCACCGGGTCGATAATGGTCTCCTGCCAATGGGTCTGGTAAAAACCTTCCAGCGACACAGAGTCGGTCGCACCGAGGTTGGCCCACAGGCGCGGTACGGGTTTGAGTGCTTCGCGCAGGCTTGCACCCGGTACACGGAGCAGGTTGACGTTGACCGGGTTGATGCTGTTCATGCCGCCCTGGATGAATGTGCTTTCACCCCAGTTGACGACCTGGTTACCGACGCGCACGTCGAGCGGTTTCTCGTTGATGTCCCAGTTGCCGAACACGTAGGCGTCCAACAACTCAGCTTTCTCGCCGACTTCATCGAGTGCGGCCTGAGACAGAGGCGTTCGTTCAGTCTCGTTATCCATGACCTCGAAGTCGTAGAAATAAGTGCCGCGAATGAAAGTGCCCAAATTGCGGTATTGCAGCAGCAGTTCCGGAGTAATCTTGATGACGTTGGAGATCAGGCCTTTCTTGTAGTTCAGGTTGCCGTCGTCACCGTTGACCGAGTATGCAGTGCCCCCGTTGGCGATACCAATGATGCGCTCATCGCGGTCCTGCACTCGCCATCGTGCACCATAGCTGATCGTCGTGTCCAGGCTGCCGGTCATTTCACCGCTGCTGAATTCGAAAGCCTGTGCAGGGAATGATGTCGCACCGGCAATTGCCAGGGCTAACATGCTTGCTCGGGGCAACGCGTGGAAGGATTTTACGCGAGAATTACTCATATCGTCTGATCTCCTCTGCCGGACTGCTGCTTATTATTGGTCTCGCGCCGTGTGGGATTCAGACGCGTATTGATTCAGTTTTTATATGGTTTTAGCTCCAAACACAACAAGAGAGTGCTAATACACCACATCACTGCCCGGCGCGTATCTGTGCAACCACCCGCTCCAGGTAGTTCATGCGGTCAACGCCCCAGAATAATTGCCTGCGTCCCATTCCCTGTAAAAAGAATGTCGGTGCACCGAATGCCCCGGCCTTGTGCGCGGCTGCCGTGGCGTCATTGATGGCCTGCATCTGTTGCGAATACGCGTCAGCGTCCAGCACCCGGTCAGCGGGCAGGCCCTTCGCGGCAAGCAGTGCCGGCAGCCAGTCTTCCCGGCCGTAGTCGATGCCGTCCGCCCACAGCCCGTCGAACACGGCACGGGCCATTTCCTCTCTGTCAGCACCGTTCAGGGCCTGGGTGGCGGCAATCGCAGGCCGGCTGTCGAACGCGCCGGGCAGGATCATATGAAACGGTACGTTAAGGTGAGCGGCCATCTGCTTCAGGTCGCGCAGCAGGTATCTGGCCTTGTTGCGAATCGTGCTGGGAGGCAGGTTGCCGGAGAGCTTGATCAGGCGGGGCAGGTTTAGCGGCTGCCAGGTGACGGGTATGTCCAGGCGTTCCGCCAGCGTTCGAACCTGGGTTGCGGCGAGGTAGCTGTACGGGCTGATATAGTCGAAGCAGAACTGGATGGAAGGCGTTTCGTCTGCCACGGAACAGGTATCAGCCGTCGAGTTTCTGGCGCAGCAGTTCGTTGACCTGCTTGGGGTTGGCCTTGCCCTGGGTAGCCTTCATGACCTGGCCGACGAAGAAGCCCAGCAGCTTGGTCTGGCCCGCCTTGAACTGTTCTATCTGGGTCGGATTGTTGGCCAGCACTTCATCAATGATGGGCTCGATGGCGCTGTCGTCGGAGATCTGCTTGAGGCCGCGAGCCTCGATAATGTCGTCGGCACTACCTTCGCCGGACCACATGGCCTCGAAGACATCCTTGGCAATCTTGCCGGAAATACTGCCGTCAGCAATGCGTGCTACCAGGCCAGCCAGTGCCTGCGCATCAATGGGGCTGGCACTGATATCGATGCCGTCCTTGTTCAGGTGAGCGGCAAGCTCGCCGTTAACCCAGTTGGCAACCTGCTTCGGCTGTTCAGGCAGGCGGCCTACGGCTGCTTCGAAGTAGTCGGCCAGTTCGCGAGTCGATGTCAGCACGCCGGCATCGTACTCGGACAGGCCGTAGTCAGTGGTGAAGCGAATGCGACGGGCTTCAGGCAGTTCCGGCAGCTCGGCGCGAACCGATTCGATGAACGCCTCATCCAGCTCCATCGGCGGCAGGTCAGGATCAGGGAAGTAGCGATAGTCATTGGCTTCTTCCTTGCTGCGCATGGACCGGGTCTGGTTCTTGTTCGAGTCGTAGAGGCGGGTTTCCTGCACGACCTTGCCGCCGCTTTCCAGCAGATCGATCTGGCGTTCGACTTCGAATTCGATGGCTTTTTCGACGAAGCGGAACGAGTTGATGTTTTTCAGTTCCGCACGCGTGCCGAATTCTTCCTGTCCGAGCGGGCGTACCGAGACGTTGGCATCACAGCGGAACGAGCCTTCCTGCATGTTGCCGTCGCAGATGTCGAGATAGGTGACCAGTGAATGCAGGGCCTTCAGGTAAGCCACTGCTTCGGTCGCCGAGCGCATGTCCGGCTCCGAGACGATTTCCACCAGTGGCGTACCGGCACGGTTCAGGTCGATGCCGGTCATGCCGTGAAAGTCCTCGTGCAGCGACTTGCCGGCATCTTCCTCGAGATGTGCACGGGTGATACCGATCACCTTGCGCTCGCCGTCGATGTCGATGGTCAGGCTGCCCTTGCCGACGATAGGCAGTTCGAGCTGACTGATCTGGTAGCCCTTGGGCAGGTCGGGATAGAAGTAGTTCTTGCGTGCAAATACAGATTTACGATTGATGTCAGCGTCTATCGCCAGGCCGAACTTGACTGCCATGCGAGCTGCATCACGGTTCATTACCGGCAGTACACCGGGCAGGGCAACGTCGACGGCGCAGGCCTGGGTGTTCGGTTCCGCGCCATAGTGTGTCGAGGCGCCGGAAAATATCTTGCTGTCGGTCTTCAGCTGGGTATGGACTTCCAGCCCGATCACGGTTTCCCACTGCATGTCAGCTTGCCTCCGGTGTGCGCAGGTGCCAGTCCGTTGTCTGCTGGTAGCGGTGAGCAACATTGAGCAGGCGGGCCTCGTCAAAGTACTGGCCGATCAGGTGCAGGCCGACGGGCAGGCCGGATGCATCGAAGCCAGCCGGAATGGACATGGCAGGCAGCCCGGCCAGGTTTACCGATATGGTATAGATGTCGTTGAGATACATGGAGACCGGGTCATCAGTCTTGTCACCCAGCCTGAACGCGGTGTTGGGCGAAGTAGGCCCGGCGATCACGTCGCATTGCGTCCATGCCCGGGTGAAGTCGTCGGCAATCAGGCGGCGAATCTTCTGTGCCTTCAGGTAGTAGGC
>JARFQC010000216.1 GCA_029287965.1 Arenicellales bacterium | reverse complement strand
TTGAAGCGCCTGATCTTGCGATGCGTCAGCGGATTGAAGCTGAACAGTTTCAAACGCTGTATCACTTGAACTGCACCCGCGGGTCGACGACCGCAACACAGATATCCGACAGGATATTACCCAGCAGCTGCAGCAACGATGAGATCACCAGTACACCCAGTACAATCGGGTAGTCACGCTCGATAATCGATTCGTAGCCGAGCAGGCCCAGCCCGTCGATGTTGAAAATCTTCTCGATCAGGAAGGATCCCGCAATGATGAAGGAGATGTTGTTGCCAAAATGGGTCGCAAGCGGAATAACGCTGTTGCGCAGCGCATGGCGACGGACAGCCTGGCGGAAGGGTATGCCCTTGGCAATCGCGGTGCGCACGTAGTCCGCCGCGAGATTGTCCATCAGCGAATTTTTCATCATGAAGGTCATGACCGCGAAACTGCCCACCACGTATGCCGTCAGCGGTAAGGCGGCATGGTAGAAAATATCCTTCGTCTTATCCCACCATGACTCCATGTCCTCGAAGTCTTCACCATAAAAGCCGCCCATCGGAAACCATTCGAGATTGGAGGCAAACACGACCAGCAGGATAATACCGACCACGTAGGCCGGAATCGCATAGCCGATAAACACGACGACGGACGAGACATGGTCAAAATGCGAATTGTGACGTATGGCCTTGTAGTAACCCAGGGGGATGGATATGAAGTAGGTAATCAGCATGGTCATGATGCCGTAGAAGGCAGACACCGGCAGCCGCTCCTTGATCGTATCCCAGACCGGATCGCTGTAGCGGGTGGACTCGCCCAGGTCGAGCTGCACCACCTTGACCAGCCACTGCCAGTAACTGACCAGTACCGGTTTGTCGAATCCGTAGTACTCCTCGAGCTGCCTGATCTGCTCTTCGTCCAGTGTCGCCGCGCCGACGCCCGAACCCACTTGAACCGACGTCTCGGCCGATGCCTGCTGTGCTTCGGCAATCATGCGTTCGATCGGGCCACCCGGCACGAAGCGCGTCACCATGAACACCAGTATCGTGATACCGATGAAAGTCGGGATGATAAGCAGGAAGCGCCGGATGAAATATTGAGTCATGGGTGAGGTATAACGAGCTGTTTATCTACTCGACGCCTGTTTTCAGTTCTGGCGGTAAATTCGGATGTTTTGACAGTCCGGCCCGGATAAGAATTCCGTGCTGCGTGCGCACATGCATGATATTGATTCTGCCATATACCCGTTACGGGTGCTTTGCTGTTTTTATTCGTTAGATGATAGCTATAAAATGCGTTGGAATACACGACTTCGCACAGGCGCTATGAATGCAGGATTACAAGAAGGAATTTCTCGAATTTGCCATTGAAACCGGTGTGCTGCGCTTTGGCAGCTTTACCCTGAAATCAGGGCGCGTCAGCCCCTACTTTTTCAACACCGGCCTGTTTGATACCGGCAAAGGCCTGGCACGGCTTGGCCAGTTCTATGCACAGGCAATCGTGGACTCAGGCATCCACTTCGACATGATTTTCGGCCCCGCCTACAAGGGCATACCTCTTGCTGCCACCACGGCCATTGCGTTGGCGGAGCATCACGGCATAGACGTGCCCTACTCCTTCGACCGCAAGGAGGCCAAGGATCACGGTGAAGGCGGCATCATCGTCGGGGCACCACTGTCCGGCCATGTACTGATCATTGACGACGTCATATCTTCCGGCCTGTCGGTGGGCCACGCCATTAACCTGATACAGCAGCAGGGTGCTGCGCCTGCGGGCTTTGCCATAGCCCTGGATCGCCAGGAGAAGGCCGTGGACAGTCACCAGTCCGCCCTGCAGCAGGTCAATGACCAGCACGGCATACCCGTGCTCAGCATCGCTTCACTGAAAGACCTGGTCAACCTGCTGATGGCTGACCATGAACAGGCGGACACCCTCTCAGCCATTCAGAAATATCGGGACCAGTACGGCGCCTGATGAAAACCTACCTCGTCGGTGGCGCAGTTCGGGACGCCTTGCTCGGCGTTCCGGTCAAGGACCGCGACTGGGTGGTTACCGGTGCGACACCGGAAGACATGACCGCACTGGGCTATCGCCCGGTCGGGCGTGATTTCCCGGTATTCCTGCATCCGGATACTAACGAAGAATATGCACTGGCCCGGACCGAGCGAAAATCCGGCCGGGGCTATCATGGCTTCGTCTTCCACACCTCGCCTGACGTGACACTGGAGCAGGACCTGGCCCGTCGCGACCTGACCATCAACGCCATGGCCCAGGATGAGGACGGCCGTATCATCGACCCGTACCACGGCCAGTCTGACCTTCGTAAGGGCATACTGCGGCATGTATCACCCGCCTTCAGCGAGGACCCGGTCAGGATACTGCGCGTGGCACGCTACGCAACCCGCTATGCGGCGCAAGGTTTCCGCATTGCGCCCGAAACGCTGACCCTGCTCAAGCAAATCGTCAGCGCCGGGGAAGCAGACAGCCTGGTTGCAGAACGGGTATGGAACGAACTGGTCGATGCCCTCGCTGAACAGGCGCCGTCGGTATTTTTCAATGTGCTGCGTGAATGCGATGCCCTGGCCGTACTGCTGCCCGAAGTGGACCGCCTGTTTGGCGTACCACAACCGGAAAAACATCATCCGGAAATAGACACCGGCATCCACACGATGATGGTTGTAGACATGGCAGCACAAATGAATGCGAGCACTGAAGTCCGCTTCGCCGCGCTGTGCCACGACCTCGGCAAGGGCACGACGGATCCGGAAATACTGCCCAGGCACACAGGCCACGAAGCACGTGGTGAACAGTTGATAATGCAGCTATGCCGGAGGTTGAGTGCACCGCGTCGTTATCTCGAACTGGCGCGACTGGTATGCCTGTACCATACTCATTGTCATCGTGCCGGGGAATTGCGACCATCGACGCTGCTCAAGGTACTCGAAGCCATGGACGCATTCCGGCGTCCGGAACGGCTGGAGGAATTTTTACTGGCATGTGAGGCAGACAGTCGCGGCAGGAAGAATTTTGAAGATGCCGACTACCCGCAGGCTGAAATCTTTCGTCGCGCATTTCATGCCGCCGACCGGGCTGATATCTCGGATCTCGTCGCAGGCGGTGCTGCGGGACCGGTAATACAGGAGACATTGAAAAAGCGTCGCACGGATGCAATCCGGCAGGCACTGGCAGAATAATAACGCCCGACTATGGCAGACGATAAAGACAAGCACAGCGAAGAAGAAGCCGATCTGGAGAGACCTTCTCTGCCGGACACCGGAGAGCTGTCACTGGTGGAGGACGACAAGCCTGCCGCGCCGCCGGCAGATGATTTTGACTTCGATCTCGATCTTGATGCCGACATCGAAGAGGGTGACAGACAGGAAACGATCCGCGCCCTGGAAACCCGCCTGATGGGTGACGAATATGCCGAGGACTTCCCCGAGCCTGAGCCTGAGCCTGAGACGGCCCTGAACAAGGACTTCACCGAGCATATCGAGGATGAAGCAACACCCGAACAGGAATCAGACCCGGACGACAGTATAGAAATCAGCATCCCTGAAGGCGCCGAGGTTGAAGTCATTGAAGAAAGCTACATGGATGCCCCCTTCGTTGATGAGCCTGAAGATCCGCTGGAGGAATACACACTCAATGATGCAGAAGAGCAGCAGCAGGAAATCGAGATTGATAAAAAACCGCGCAACGTCATCCTGCAAGCCCTGGCAAAACCGGAAAACGCCATCAAGGCGGCCTATCGCAACAGCAGCTTGCGACAAAACCTTATCGAGAATAACGAATGGTACCGGTTGCGTGATGAAAACCAGCGCATGGAGGAAGTTCTCGAGCAGACTTACGGCGGTGCCGCCGACAGGGGCATCAGTATCGGCAAGTTCGTCCGCAACAATATTCTTGCATCCGCGCTCATCGTCATTGCGCTAGCCGTGCTTGTCCGCTTTGCAGTTGGAATTTATTTCCCCGACCTGCTGCCGCGGGACGATAGTGCGAGTACCGGTATCACAACACCCAAACCGGCCAGTAAGAAAAAAACACCTGGTGAAAAAATCGTTAAGGTCAACTATCTCAACAAGGCCAAGATCGAAAGCTCTCTTGACCACTGCCTGATCCTGCCGCAATCGCGCGAAATTTTTGACCGGCGTTTTGCTAAAACCGGCTATGAATTTAGCGACAAGAATCTGACCCTGGCACATGAAGAACTGGTTGGCATCACCAGCATGTATGACAGGTTGGACATTTCAATGAAAGTTCAGGATGCAGTTGACCGCATAGGCATGCTGGGGCTTGTAGCGATGCCGGTCATTTACAGAACCAGAGATGCTGTGCATGCCTACGAAGGCGAGCTGGACGACATGCAGAGCCGCGCGGATGGCATAAGGAAACAGCTAGAGACACTCGGTATAGGACGGCAGGACACGGCCGTCATCAACAAGCAGATCAAGCTGCGCAGCGATCTGGACAAATTACAGGACACCCTGGCCAAGGGTCCCGACAAGCAGGAGTTCGCCCGACTGGAAAAGGCCCTGGATAACCTCGACAACGGCCTGACAGGGCATAATTCACTACGCAGAATAGAAATCGAAGAGCCGGAGGAAGTCCTGCCGCACTGGTATACGAGCCTGCCGGATACCGACATCGGCTACTTCAAGACCGCAGTCAAGGAAAGTGTCCTGCCGGAGATCACCCTCCACGCGAATGCGCTGTCTCCGGACCTGGCTGAACTGTCCAGGTTTCATGTGCGGGAACTGACCATCCTGCTCGAAGAACTTTACCTGGTGGCATCCCAGGTCATGTTCTCACCGGAAAACCTGCTCGACGGCTACAACAAGGATATACAGGGCAGCGGAAAGCGCCTAAACAGCCTGCTGGCAACTGACCAGGACGAATGGCTGTCATTCCAGTCCTGCCTCAGCCAGGCACGCCAGGATGCGATCAATTGATCAGTGTCAGGCACCCTGCCCGGAATAGCTGCGATAACGTAGTGCTTCGGCGACGTGACGGTCTGATACCTCCGCTTCTTCAGACAGGTCGGCAATCGTTCTCGCCACTTTAATGACGCGATGGAAAGAGCGTGCCGACAATCCCAGCCGCTCTATGACATGCAGCAGGTATTCCGTAGCGGCGTGCGTAACGCAGCACCTTTCATCAACCTGGCGTGCATCAAGACAGGCGTTGGTCATGCCGCATCTCGCCAACTGGATGTTGCGTGCCCGGACCACTCTTGCACGAATTGCCGCTGAGCTTTCCGCCTTCGGTGCTGATCCGACGATATCGTTGACCGGGACTGCAGGCACATCGACCTGCATGTCTATGCGATCCAGCAGCGGACCGGAGAGTTTGCCGCGATACCGCTGAACCTGCTCCGCCGTGCAGCGGCAGCGACCGGATGGCGATCCGTGATAACCGCAGGGGCAGGGATTCATTGCCGCAATGAGCTGAAAGCGGGACGGAAACTCGACCTGTCTAACGGCCCGGGAGATCGAGATCCGGCCTGACTCGATCGGCTCCCGCAGCACTTCCAGGACACGCCGGCCGAACTCGGGCAATTCATCCAGGAACAGCACACCGTTGTGGGCCAGGGATATTTCGCCGGGCTGGGGATTGGAACCACCGCCCACCAGTGCCACCGCGGAAGCTGTATGGTGCGGCGCCCGAAACGGACGCCGGCGCCAGTGCCCGGCAAGCGAATCGTTGCGGCTCAGATTCTGGAGAATGGCCGTTTCCAGTGCTTCATCTTCGGACATTTCCGGCAGCAGGCCGATCAAACGACTCGCCAGCATGGTCTTGCCCGTGCCGGGCGGCCCCACCATCAGCAGACTATGTCCGCCGGCAGCCGCTATTTCCAGCGCCCGTCTTGCCTGGTGCTGACCGCGCACATCGGCCATGTCCGGGATATCCGGAGCAGAATCGGGGTCGGGATCAGTCTCGCATTCGCGTCGTATCCCGTTCAGTGTTGCCTGGCCATTCAGGGCCGAAACCAGTTCTCCCAGCGAGCCGGCACACGATACATCGGCGTCCCGAACCAGTGCTGCATCAGGACTGTTACCACAGGCGATGACCAGCTTCCGGCCCTCCCTGCTCACGCGCACGACTGCCGGAAGAATGCCGTTAACGGGTCGAAGTTCCCCTGTAAGCGCGAGCTCAGCGATGAATTCATAGCGGGCAAGGTCGATATCACCAAGCTGACCGGATGCCGCCAGGATACCGATAGCGATGGGCAAATCGAATCGCCCCCCTTCCTTGGGGATATCGGCCGGTGCCATGTTGACGGTTATTCGCCGTGCGGGAAATTCAAAACCGGACGTCAGCAATGCCCCGCGGACACGATCCTTGCTCTCCCTGACTGCAGTTTCCGGCAGGCCGACGATGGATAGCGAAGGCAGACCATTTGATATATAGACTTCTACGATGACCTGGGGGGCATCGATGCCGCATGAAGCGCGGGTGTAGACGACGGAGAGTGACATGATGGATTCCTTTCCATGTTGACAATACGCCCGACAATTCCCTGTCAAACGTTAGGTTTGGGTCAGCTGGTTCAGCCGCTAACCGGGCTTACTTCTTCAGCAGCTGCTGCTCGAGTTCGGCGACCTGTTTTTCCAGCGCCTCCAGTTTCTCGCGCGATCTCAGCAATACCCGCTGCTGTACATCCAGTTCCTCCCTGCTGACCAGTTCCATTTTCTCGAACGCACTGCTGGCCGCCGCGCGCATATTTTGACGGACAGACTGGGCAAGACCTTCCGGCATCGCTGTCTCGAGGAAGCGGATGAAGCTGTCTGCGGGTGTTTCCTTGCTGCTCATGGTGGCCGGATCATTACCCAGAAACCGCCTGAAAGCAACCCGCACCATTTTGGTGAATCATCAATGCAACGTGCCTGTACAAGGTGCATCAGGCACTAGCCTCCTTCGGCAATGAGCACACAAGCACTTGTAATTATTAGCATTTTACACCGATAAAAACTATTGGCATGAATGATGCTTTACACAGGTATGACAACTTACGGCTCTGCCAGTGTCATGAATCATCAGGATCGGATCGCAACCTGCGCTGGCCTGAGCAAACACAACAAGGAGACTTTTAACATGAAATTAATCACCGCCATTATCAAGCCATTCAAGCTTGACGACGTGCGCGACGCGCTGCACGAGATTGGCATCACCGGCATGACGGTCACCGAGGTCAAGGGCTTCGGACGCCAGAAAGGCCACACTGAACTCTATCGTGGCGCCGAGTACGTCGTTGATTTCCTGCCCAAGGCGAAACTCGAAGTGGCCGTCTCATCGGAGATTGCCGACCAGGTAATTGAAGCCATCGTCGGGGTTGCCAAAACAGACAAGATTGGCGACGGCAAGATTTTCGTCACACCAGTGGAAAAAGTCGTACGCATCCGCACCGGTGAAACCGATAACGATGCGCTGTAGCCCAGCGATTTTACTAACTTCAAGAGGAAACTATTGTGGAAGCTTTAGAAGGCATTAAAAATCTCAGCTACGCGCTGGATACATTTTATTTTCTTATGAGCGGCGCCCTCGTTATGTGGATGGCAGCCGGATTCGCCATGCTCGAGGCAGGACTCGTCCGCGCCAAGAACACGGCGGAAATTCTGACCAAGAACATCGGCCTGTTTGCCATTGCCTGTATCATGTACATGCTGGTGGGTTACAACATCATGTACCCTGCCGACGGCAACGGTTACTTCCCGGTGCTGGACTTCTCGTTCATGTTCGGTGGTGACAACGATCCGGCTGACGTGCTGGCAACGGAAATCGATGGCTGGTATGACGGTAGCTACTACTCTGGCATGTCAGACTTCTTCTTCCAGGTCGTCTTTGTCGCAACAGCCATGTCGATCGTATCCGGTGCAGTCGCCGAGCGCATGAAACTGTGGTCGTTCTTCATCTTCGCGATCTTCATGACCGGCTTCATCTACCCGCTGCAGGGTTACTGGAAATGGGGCGGCGGCTTCCTGGACGGACTCGGTTTCTCCGACTTCGCCGGTTCCGGTGTCGTCCACATGGCCGGTGCAGCTGCAGCGCTGGCAGGTGTCCTGCTGCTCGGTGCACGTAAGGGTAAATACGGTGCCAACGGGCAGATCAACGCGATTCCCGGCGCTAACCTGCCGCTCGCTACCCTGGGCACCTTCATCCTGTGGCTGGGCTGGTTCGGCTTCAACGGCGGTTCCGAGCTGATCCTGTCCAACGTGGGCGAAGCCAACGCGGTAGCGGCGGTATTCGTCAACACCAACATGGCTGCAGCCGGTGGTGTGATCGCAGGACTGATCACTGCCCGCATGCTGTTCGGTAAAGCGGACCTGACCATGGCGCTGAACGGTGCACTAGCCGGCCTCGTTGCCATCACTGCTGAACCACTGGCTCCGACCCCGATCTACGCAACACTGATCGGTGCCGTAGGCGGTATCATCGTCGTATTCTCCATCATCACCCTCGACAAGCTGAAAATCGACGACCCGGTCGGTGCCATCTCTGTCCACGGTGTAGTCGGCATGTGGGGCCTGATGGCCGTACCGCTGACCAACGGCGATGCCACCTTCGGTGCGCAGGCAATCGGCCTGATCACGATTCTTGCCTGGGTCTTCTTCTCCAGCCTCATCGTCTGGCTGGTCATCAAGCTCATCTTCGGCATACGCGTCAGCGAGGAAGAAGAGTACGAAGGCGTGGATGTTTCCGAGTGCGGCCTCGAAGCCTATCCGGAATTCACTGGCAGCAAAGGCAGTGGCATCTAATCCCCAAACCCAATCTCTTCCTGAGAGTTTACGGGCGCTTCGGCGCCCGTTTTTTTTGCATGTCGCCAGACACAACGCGGGATTGATGCGCCACGCGCCTTGTATGCACAACCCATAATCAGGCAAACTCGCTGACCTATACTAATAAAGGAGGATTTGAGTTATGAAGATGGTAACGGCTATTATCAAGCCATTTCGCCTCGATGACGTTCGCGATGCGTTGTCGGACATCGGCATCAAGGGCATCACGGTAACCGAAGTCAAGGGTTTCGGCCGCCAGAAAGGACACACTGAGCTATACCGCGGCGCCGAGTACGTGGTCGACTTTCTGCCCAAGGTAAAGCTGGAAATCGCGATTTCGTCCGACCAGCTCGACGCAGTCACCAATGCAATCATCAGCGCTGCCGGTACCGGCAAGATCGGTGACGGCAAGATCTTCGTACAAAACCTCGAACAGGTAGTTCGCATCCGTACCGGCGAGTCCGGCGACGACGCACTCTGATCATTCCTACTGTTCCACCCGCAAAGACCTACCTGGATTTATAGATTATGACTATTTTATTGAAGAGGCTGCTCGTCAGCCTTGCATTGTTCGCGCCCGTATCAGCCGTAGCGCAGGATGCCAGCCTGGATACAGGCAATACTGCATGGATACTGGCAGCCACGGCCCTCGTGCTGTTCATGACCCTGCCCGGCCTGGCGCTTTTCTATGGCGGACTGGTCAGATCGAAGAACGTCCTCTCGATCCTGATGCAGTGCTTCACCATCGCCGGTCTGTCCTCGATCATCTGGTTCACATTCGGTTACAGCCTCGCGTTCGGTGAAGGCAACGCCTGGATTGGTGACTTCAGCAAGGTCTTCATGGCCGGGATAGGCAAGGAAACCCTAAGCGGTGACATACCCGAGTCCCTGTTTGCCCTGTTCCAGATGACCTTCGCTATTATTACCCCCGCTCTGATCATCGGTGGCTTCGCCGAACGCATGAAATTTTCTTCCATGGTGCTGTTCAGCGTGATCTGGCTGATCGCGGTCTATATCCCGATTACTCACTGGGTATGGGGCGGTGGCTGGCTGGGCGCCATGGGCCTGTATGATTTTGCCGGCGGCACGGTGGTGCATATCACGGCCGGTGTCGCGGCACTCGTCGCAGCCCTGGTACTGGGCAAGCGCAAGGGCTTCGGCAGTTCGGCCATGACGCCGCATAACATGACCCTGACCGTCGCTGGTGCCGGCATGCTGTGGGTGGGCTGGTTCGGTTTCAACGGCGGCAGTGCACTGGCGGCCAATAACGACGCGGCAATGGCCATGATCGTCACCCACCTTTCCGCTTCGGCCGGAGCCATGACGTGGATGTTCATTGAATGGTTCCGCTACGGCAAGCCCAGCGCACTCGGCACTGTCACGGGTATGGTCGCCGGGCTGGGTACGATTACACCGGCCTCGGGCTTTGTCGGTCCCGGCGGTGCCCTCGTTATCGGTATTCTTGCAGGCTTTTTCTGCTTTTATGCGACCACCTATCTGAAGACCGTACTGAAGATCGATGACTCACTGGACGTGTTCCCTGTTCACGGGGTTGGCGGCATACTCGGTACTATGCTTGCCGGTGTATTTTCCGCTACAACCCTGGGTGTGTTCAGCGGTTATGGCTTCGCTGAAGGCATCACTTCCATGGCCGGCCAGCTCAAGGTTCAATTCATCGGTGTTGCAGCAACAGTCGTCTACACTGCGATCGTTACCTACGTGATCCTGAAGATTGTCGGGCTACTGACCAGCGGCCTGCGTGTCAGCGATGAACAGGAAATCCAGGGCCTGGATATCCATATGCACGAGGAGCGTGGTTACAACCTCTGAGCTTAGCCTGCTGTAGGAGCGGCGGCCTCGCCGCGATTGGGCTGGTAACAGTTTGGGTGGAATGCTTCATGGCGAAAAAAGCAAGGATGCTTTCGCGATGGATCACCATCGCTCCAACGAGCTGTGAAAGCTGAGTTTAATCGCGGCGACGACTGCATGGATGCAGGAGGTTAAGTAACGCGACGAGAAGACAGGAGACGCCGCACCTGCAATCTCTGCAGGATGGCCTCTACAATTCCTCTAGAGGTATCCGGTAGTTGATGTAGGCCCCGGCTTTCAGTTCCCGCAGCCACTGCTCGTAACGCTCTTCGCTTTTGCGGTTGGCGATCTGGGTACGTACCTTTTCGCGGCGCAGCTTGTCACTGACGTCGACCTCACGTCGTTCATTGACCTGTATAAGGTGTACACCAAATTGACTGACCACCGGCTGACTGAGTTCACCGGGTTCCAGGTTGTCCATCGCCTGTTCAAATGCAGGGACGGTTTCTCCCTTGTTCATCCAGCCCAGTTCGCCGCCTTTCGCCGCACTGCCCGGATCCTCGGAATACTTGAGCGCAAGTTCGGCAAAGTCCCCACCGGCAAGAATTTCCTCACGCATCTGTGCCAGTCTTTCCTCTGCAGCCCTGATATCAACCGGGGTTTCAGCACTGATCAAAATATGACGTGCACTGGTCTGCATGGCCATCTGTCGATCGACATCTGCACCCTTCACCTCGTTCAAGGCAAGGATATGTATCCCGTTGGGGCTGCGCAGTATGGGACTTACATCACCCTTCTGCATGGACTTGAGTGCATCGGTAAAAATCGCCGGGAGCTGATCAGGAGTCCTCCAGCCCAGTCCACCGCCGTCTATGCCATCCTGGGCGTCGGAATAGCTGACTGCAGCTTCCTTGAAACTCAGCTCGCCTGAGCGGATTCGGCCAAGCAGTTCCTCTGCACGTTGAATGGCAGCGAGGATATCTTCCTGTGATGCATCATCGGGGGTCGTGATAAGAATATGCGACAGGTTATAGCTGCGGTTGCCTGATCCGGCCTGCTGCATGCGTTCCAGCATGGCATCCACTTCACTATCAGTAACGGATATCCTGCCTTTCACTTCCCTGTCAATTATCGCCTGGACCGCCAGTTGATCCTTTAATGACTGCCTGAAGACCGTTTCATTGACCCCCTCATCCTTGAGCTTGGCCAGGATCTGATCGATACTGAGGTTGTTCCTCTGTGCAACACTGGTTAATGCCTGGTCTATCATATCTTCGCTGATTATGACCCCGGCATCCTTTGCACTTTGTATCTGCAGCTTCTCGAATATCAGCTTTTCCAGGACTTTCTGCCGCAGCAGGTTTTCATCTGGCAGCGGCGTGCCCTGCTGTTTCATCCTTGCCTTGGCAATGCCGGCCTGCTCTTCGAGCTCCTGCATGGTGATGATGTCGTCGTTGACGACGGCCAGTACCCGGTCAAGCGGGATATTCTGTGCGTAACCCGGTAAGACAAAGATTAGTAGTAGAAGTGTGCGTACTAGAATCATGGATCATGAACTGGGATCAGGGTATAACCGTCGCCGTGTCTCCGAATCCTCTGCTTAGCGTGGTCAATCCGTTCAGCTCGAACTCGAGCAGTATGGAGTCTACATCCTCGCTCTGGTTGTCCACCCTGCGAAGTGCAGACAAACGCAATCCCCAGCAGCAGGCACCGTAACCTATACCCAGGCCACTCTCGAGGCTACGATCGTCGGTAAAGGAGTAACGGGTGCGCGCGGTCAGATCCCAGCGGGGGCTCAGCGGCCAGGCCAGGTCAGCATTGATCTGTTCATCCAGGCCGCCCTGGACATAATAATAGCCAAGGTTGAATACCTTGCCCGGGCCATGCGTATATCTCAGATCGGTACGGAACTGGTCGAGTTCGCTGTCTTCTGCGTTCCACTGCAGGAAGTTGAACATTTTCAGCCGATCGGCCAGGTTGACGTAAAGCTCACCGACGAAATCCGAACGCCCGAAAGTCTGGGGTTCACCCCCCGGCAGGGTTACCTTGCGATCATCGAAGTAGTAGATCTGTCCGATCATGCCGCGCAGCAATTCACGGCCGGAGTCCGATTCCAGCAGCCGACTGGTCAGCGCCAGGGTCACCTGGTTGGCATCGCCGATACGGTCAGCCGAGGTAAAGCGGTTTTCGCGGAACATCTGGCTGACACTGAACGATGTCGCACCGGTATCGAAAATCGGGATATCGTCCTGGTCTTCGAAGGGTACGTACAGGTAGTAGATGCGCGGTTCCAGCGTCTGGGTGTAATCCTTACCCTTCATAGCCGTCAGCCGATCAAAAAAGAGCCCAGTGTCGAGAGAGAAAGTACCCAGGCTACGGGTCGGGCTGGTTTCGGCACCGGGATCCACGGTCTCCAGGTCGTACCCCGTGTAACGGGCGGAAACCTTGGGCTTGAAGAAGCCGTACAAGGCATTGAAATCATATTCGGCACTGCCCAGCAGGTCAGTACGCGGTCCGCTGACACGTTCGTCACGCTGGAAGTTGTTGTACTCGGCATAGCCGTAGAACTTGAACCGGTTCACGCTCGGCAGATTGGTACTCAGGACGACACGCGGTTCCTGGGTATAGGGACGGACGGATTCGGGGATGGTTTCATCGATGGTCTGGAAATTGGTGTACTGGGCATCACCGCGCAGCCAGTCACCGGCATACCCCAGCGATACGTTCTGGCGCAGGTAGGTCGCAGAGGTGAACAGGATTTCATCAGAAAAGTCGTTGAAATAATCGGCGTCCGATACTTCAGTGAAGTCGACATCCGCGCGCCAGCGGTTGGTGAAGCGCTGGTTATGGCCGACGTGGTACGCATACCGGTCCTCCCCGGTTTCGTCGTCATCGGGCAGGTAGGTGCCAAGCAGCTGGCCCTTGAATTTCTTTGACAGGTAGCGGTACTCGCCCTGCCCCTGCAGTCCGCGTTTGCTGTAGTACTTGCCTGCAAAGGTGGCGTCCATGTTCGGTGCAATGTTCCAGTAGTACGGGACATTGACCACGGTGCCGGAGCGTGTCGTCGACCCGATTGAAGGCATCAGGAAGCCGGTCTTCCTGGTATCGTCAATCGGAAAGCTCACATACGGAAACCAGAACACGGGCACATCGTACAGACGCAGCTTCATATTCTTGGCCTTACCGGTGCCGGCCGTCGTGTCCAGCTCGATGTCCCCGGCGGTCAGTACGGCAATTTCCTTGTCCTTGCGGCAGGTTGAGTACGTAGCGTTCTGGAGTGATATCAGGTCTTTGCCGACAAACTCTATACTGTCCGCTTTACCGTGGGCGCGAACGAACGCACGGTCTTCGCGCTTGGGCTTGCGCTGGGTATTGACGAGGGTGTACTCGACGCCTTTGGCAGATCCAATTTCGGTGGCAATTTCCATTTCCATGGAATCAGCCTTGAATATGTGTCCTTCCGGACTCTGAATCCTTACGTTGCCTTCACCGGTAAAGGTGTCGTTGGATTTGTTGTACTTCAGTCTTTCCGAGTTGATGACCAGGCCGTCTTTCTCGATCTCCGCGTTGCCTGAAAATACCAGTGTGTTGCTGTCAATCAGCTCGGTAGTCTCGCCTTCCAGGGCCACCGCGCCCTCCGCCAGGTCGGCTGACGGCACCCTGCGCTCAGTAACGCCCGGTGGACAGGCCTGACCAATTGCATCGCGATAGACGTCCATCAGGGTACTGGTAAATCCGTCAATTATTTCGCCATCGTAGGCACTGGCATGAAGGGGATACAACAGGGGAAGGCACAGGCTGGCTGTAAGAAGTGGTGTGGCTGCGGATTTGGATAATCGTGATCTCATTACAGGCGCCTTTTGGTTGTGCGTCGCGTAAAATCGCATAGAATGTCTGACCCTTCAAGCGGTAACTAAAGCGCCGTATTATACAGATGGTTAGGACGATTGGACGAGAGAAAGATAAAAATAAGCAGTTGGCTCGTGCAGCAGCTGAATGATGCAGAATTCACACTGAAACCGGCATCCAGCGATGCCAGTTTCAGGCGTTATTTCAGAGTCGGCCTGCACGACGGGAATAGCCTGATCGTGATGGATGCCCCACCGGACAAGGAACAAACAGGCGCGTTCTGTCGCATCGCACGCCAGTTCCATCAAACCGGTCTTAATGTTCCCGAGATTCTCGCCGAAGATGACATCCAGGGCTTCGTCCTGATGACAGATCTCGGCGTACGCCAGTACCTCGACGAACTCAGCGCTGAAAACGCACAGAGCCTGTATGGCAATGCACTGGATGCACTGCTTGTCCTGCAGTCGGGCACACGGGGCCGGGAAGATTTTCTGCCCGCCTACAGCCGGGAACTGCTGGCCGGTGAGATGGACCTGTTTCGCGACTGGTATCTCGCACAGCATCTCGGGTACCGGGTAACCGCCAAAGACCATGCACTCATGGATCGCGCATGGACCACGCTGACCGATTCAGCCCTGCAGCAACCACAGGTCTGGGTTCATCGCGACTATCATTCGCGCAACCTCATGCTCACCGATCGATTCAATCCCGGCATACTCGATTTTCAGGATGCCGTCACCGGCCCGATCACCTATGACCTCGTCTCCCTGCTCAAGGACTGCTATATCGAATGGCCGGAATCCCGGGTCGAAGAATGGGCACTTCTTTATCACGATCTTGCCCTGCAATCCGACCTGCTGGAGAACGGCAACCAGCAACTGTTCCTGCGCTGGTTTCACCGCATGGGCATCCAGCGTCACCTGAAGGTCGCGGGTATTTTTTCCCGCCTGTATCACCGTGATGGCAAGGACGGCTACCTGGCAGACATACCTCTGACCATGCGCTACCTGACCCGGGCCCTGGAAAACGATCCTGAACTGTCAGAGCTGAGTGATTTCATTGCGGAGCTTCCATGCATGCCATGATACTCGCCGCCGGCCGGGGGGAACGCCTGCGCCCGCTAACCGATACCACGCCAAAGCCCCTGCTGCAGGCGGGTCCGCACCGCCTGATCGAACACCACCTGCTCGCGCTTGCTGATGCCGGCATCCGCGATGTGGTCATCAATGTCGCCCATCTCGCCGGACAGATCATGGACACTCTCGGCGATGGCCGCCGCTACGGCGTGTCCATCCGCTATTCCGATGAATCCGGCTGCGTGCTGGAAACCGGCGGGGGCATCCACAAAGCCCTGCCGCTGCTGCGGTCCGATCCTTTTATGGTCATTAATGGCGATGTCTGGACAGACATGCCGCTCGACCAGCTGCCCACTGAGATAGACACACTTGCTCACCTGGTGCTGGTCGATAATCCGGCGCATAACCCGGACGGTGATTTCGGTCTTGACGGTCATTGCGTAACGGCTGCCGATCGCAATAGCAAAAGCTGGACCTTCAGTGGCATCGGCGTCTACCGTCACCGGCTGTTTGACGGCTGCACTGGTGGCCGCTTCCCGCTGGCCGGACTGCTGCGCTCACGTTTTGCTGACTGTGAGGTCAGTGGTCAAACCTACAGCGGTGAATGGATGGATATCGGAACCGCCGGGCGCCTGCGCAGTTTGTCAGAAAAACTGCTGGCGGAAGGTACCTAGCTGGCACGGATACGGAAATTGTCCTGCCTGGATCCCATCCCCTTCATCATATGCGCGATCGCCTCGCTG
>JARFQC010000104.1 GCA_029287965.1 Arenicellales bacterium | reverse complement strand
GCCGAAACAGTCCCCGAGGTCACCAAGGTCTTCTGGGATGCGGTCATCACCGATGACAGTGATGATGCGGTCGAATACTCGACACTGGACAGTGAAGAGCAGTTCGACCGGTACAACCGTGACTGGCTGAACATGATACCTTCCTGGGGCCAGATCGTTATCGACGGCGACGAGGCAAGAGTGAATACCCAGGTGTCTACTCCGGATGGGACCGGTGCCGGCATGCTGTTCTTCGTCACCTACCTGGTCAAGTCGGATCAAGGCTGGATCGTGGATTACGAGCGCACCGGCAAAGGGGTAGGGGCCAGTGGCGCCGTGGTCGATTTTGTCGACAAGATCACCACGCTGGGTGAAGACATACAGAAGCAGGTCGAGCAAACCTCTGAAAATGTCGCCATCGAGATGACCACCATAGTCGAACAGCTTGACCGCATGACGGAGGAATACCAGGAGCAGGCAGACAAGGCCATCGCCGACACGGCCGACAGCATGCGCAAACTGTTGGACGAATTTTCCGAATCCCTGGAAAAGGCCATCGAAGACCTGCAGGGACCGGGGGTAACCGAAGCCGAGACCCGCGCTGAAATGGAACAGTCGGTGGAGCAGTTGCAGTCGTCCAGCAATGAACTGAAAAACCCCAGCCTGGATGCCATTGCCAACTCGGGCCAGCAGGTCATAGACGTGACAGAGAAACTTGCCCGCAGCAGCAATGAGAAGCTGGAAAAGTATTCCGCCCAGTGGGAGCACATACTCGAACAATTCGAGCTTGAGATGGAAAAGCTGGTTGCCCGGTTCAGCGGTGAAGACGCTGCGGTGCCGCCGGCGGAATAAACACGTGGAGCCAGCAGGGGTGTATGCGAGGCGATTTGTACAAGCCTCATGTTCTACGCAGTTCAGCCAGGCATCAGCTTTTCATGCTGTTCTGGCTGCCGCTGGCAACCGGCTGATTTCATATGTCTAGGGGCCAGATAGCCGCCGGGCACGAGAAGACGGCCGAGGCAGCTGAACTGATTCTGAAAGAAGGCGGCAATGCCTTCGATGCCGTCGTGGCCGCGGCCTTCGCTTCATGCGTCGCCGAGCCGGTGTTTTCATCGCTGGGCGGTGGCGGCTTCCTGATGGCCAGTCACGAAGGCAGGTCGCCCCGACTGTTCGATTTCTTTGTCCACACGCCGCTACAGGTTCCCGATCCCGAACTGCTCGAGTTCTATCCCATCCAGGCCGACTTCGGCTCCCAGTCACAGGAATTCCATATTGGCCTGGGCTCGGTGGCGACGCCCGGCATGGTGCGCGGCCTGTTCGAAATCAATCGCCAGCTGGGCTCTATGCCGATGCAGGAGCTGATCGCACCCGCCGTGCAGTACTGTCGCGACGGCATAGCCCTGAACGCGTTTCAGCAGTACCTGTTTGAAGTGATAGGCCCGATCTATCGCAGTACTGGCAGCGCCCGCAGAATCTTCTGCCGCGACAGCAATGGCACCGACCTGGTCAGAGCGGGTGATGTACTGACTATGCCCGAGTTTGGCCAGACCCTGGATGCGCTGGCGGAGGAAGGCGACGACCTGTTCTACCGGGGCGAGATCGCGCACAGGATTGCTACCCAGTGCGAAGCCGAGGGCGGCACCCTGAGAATAGAGGACATGTCTGGCTATCGGGTTGTGCCACGCGACCCGGTAATCACGGGATACCGTGGTGTACGTATAGCCGGCAATCCACCGCCGTCCTGCGGCGGCATTTTGATTGCGTTTGCCCTGTCCCTGCTCGAAGCGCAGCGCGACCGGGTCGAAACGACTGACGATCTCGTGTACCTGGCTGACGTGATGGCCATGACGAACAAGGCACGCGCGGACCAGTTTGCGATGAATGCCGACTGCCACGCCGGAAGCAGGGGATTGCTCGATCCGGATTTGCTGCAGCGCTATCGCAATGAGATCAACGGCAATCCGGAGGCATTGCGGGGCACTACCCATATCAGCGTCATCGATGATCACGGCAACGCGGCCAGCATGAGCCTGTCAAACGGAGAAGGCTGCGGCCATGTCGTGCCGGGAACCGGCATCATGCTCAACAATATGCTTGGTGAAGAGGATCTCAACCCCGCCGGCTTTCACAGCTGGCCGGCCGATCGCCGCATGACGTCGATGATGTCTCCCAGCCTGGTGACGCTGTCGAACGGTGCTTTGCTTGCACTGGGCTCGGGTGGCTCCAACCGGATTCGCACGGCTGTGCTGCAGGTGCTGCGTAATGTCATAGGCCATGACATGCCGCTGGACGAGGCCGTCAATGCGCCGCGTATACATTTCGAACGGGGATTGCTGAATATCGAGGGCGGCTTCAGCGACCGGGTAATTAACGGTCTGCTGGAACGTTTTCCTGCCTGTCATGTCTGGGAAGACAGGAATCTTTTCTTTGGCGGCGTTCACGCGGTCAGTTATCATCCTGCAAGCGGTTTCGACGGAGCTGGCGATGCCAGGCGATCCGGCGTAACAATTGCAGTCCATTAATCTTACTAATACAGAGGCAATAATGAAGTACAAGAAAATTTCGGTGCTCGCACTGGCAATGTTTATCGCGGCACCTGGCGTTTCAACGGCCGCAAACCTGGAAACTCATGAACAGAAATACAGCTATGCCCTCGGTTACCGGTTGGCCGACTCGCTGAAAGCCGAAGGACTGATCGTCGATCCGGAACAATTTTCGCGCGCCATACAGGACTCCATGAGCGGCAAGGATCCTGCCATGACAGCCGACGCCATGCAGGCCGCGCTGGAAGCCGAACGTGAACGTCAGCTGGCAGAAGTAAAAAAGATCGCCGACAAGAACGCTGCTGATGGGGACGCCTTCAGAGCAGAAAATGCCAAGAAGTCCGGCGTGAAACAACTGGATAGCGGCATACAGTACCGCGTTATCACAGCTGGCAGCGGTGCACAGGCAAGCAAGGATAGTACTGTTACGGTTAACTACCGCGGCACGCTGACCAGCGGACAGGAATTTGATTCCTCCTACGCACGCAACCAGCCTGCGACCTTCGGTTTGACCGGTGTAATCAAGGGGTGGCAGGAAGTCGTACCGATGATGAAAGAAGGCGACAAGTGGGAAGTCGTCATTCCACCCGAGATGGCCTATGCCGACAAGGGTGCGGGTGATGTCATCGGCCCGAACGAGACGCTGATCTTCGAGATCGACCTGGTAGAGGTCAAGTAGGTCAACGTCTTCCTGGATAGCCCGGCACGCGTTACTTCAGTAATCACTGGATCAGGTGCCGGGTCATTTATGTGGAGTTCTGCTTCATGGAGATGAAGCTTGAGTAATGGTCTAGCAAGCTGGTGGTCTGAAAACGTCTGGCAGGTGAACGTTAATGAACTGCCGGGTTTGCAGCGACGCATGGTCCTTTTCCTGCGTGGTGTACAGGTGCTGATGAACGACCTGGCTGAAGGCCAGCAGAACCTGCAGGCCATGGGCCTGGTCTACAAAACCCTGCTGTCGCTTGTACCGTTACTGGCAGTCAGCTTCTCCGTCCTCAAAGGTTTCGGCGTCCATAACCAGCTTGAACCCTTCCTTCTCAACCTGATGGAACCGATCGGAGAGAAGGGCGTTGAGGTAACGAGCAACATACTGCAATTCGTCGATAATACGAATGTCGGCGCGCTCGGTGCAGTCGGCCTTGGTATCCTGCTTTACACGGTCATATCCATGGTCCAGCAGATTGAGATGGCCTTTAATTCAACCTGGCGGGTGCGCAATGCCCGCTCGCTGATCGATCGCTTCAGTCATTACATCAGTGTGCTGCTGGTCGGGCCGGTACTGATCTTCTCGGCGATAGGCCTGTCGCAGACAGTTGAACGCCATCCCTGGTTTCAGCAAATCGTCGATACCGATACGGGCGCATTCCTGTACAACTCACTGTCTGTTTACCTG
The DNA here is from genome assembly GCA_029287965.1 of Arenicellales bacterium. GTDB lineage: Bacteria > Pseudomonadota > Gammaproteobacteria > BMS3Bbin11 > BMS3Bbin11 > JARFQC01. The sequence goes on along the minus strand of JARFQC010000104.1, from coordinate 3,184 downwards.
CCCTTCATCCTGGTGGTCGCCGCGTTTACATTCTTCTACATGTTCATGCCGAATACGCGGGTCAAGCCGATGGCCGCATTGTTTGGTGCCGTCGTGGCAGCTTTGATGTTCAAGCTGGCCAGCAGCATGTTCACGATGTTCATCGTGGGATCTACCAAGTACACCGCAATCTACGCCACCTTTGCGACCATGATCATGGTGATGCTGTGGATCTATTTCATGTGGCTCATCGTGCTGCTCGGCTCGAGCATTGCCTATTATTACCAGCATGCTGAGAAACTGCAGTTTCTGCAGCGCAATACCGGCCTGTCACCAAAAAACCGGGACGAGCTGGCCATGCAGATTATGGTGCTGGTAACCCGGCAGTTTTATGAAGGCGGACAGCCCTACACCATCATGCAGTTGTCGGAGCAGCTTGAAATACCTGATGACCTGGTCGAGGAGCTTGCCCGGGGGCTGGTTAGCGGAGGATTCCTGCTGGAGACAGAAGGCAAGGTAGATGCTTTTGTGACAGGCGTGCCTCCGGAAGAAACAACCGTGTCGACGCTGCTCAGGCACCTGCGCAACAGTTCATATGAAGGAAATAACAGCGTACGATTACGCACGGACAAGAATGTAGTCAATGCGCTGGGTGCTGCCGAATCCAGTGCTTTCAGCGCCGTCGATGAAATGACCCTGAAGCAGCTGGCAAATGAACAGGGCTTGAGCTGGAAAGAATAACAACACTGAAAGAAGCTGATTAACTATATGAAAGATGATGTATACAGGCTCACCGTCGTCAATGAATCGACCATTCACGGCAAGGGGCTTTTTGCCAGGGAGGAAATCGAAATCGACAGCTGGCTGGGCACCTATGAAGGACCTGAAGCCAGCCGCAATGGATCACATGTACTCTGGGTATACGAAGACGACGGCCTGGTCGGCAGGTCCGGCCGCAACAAGCTGCGTTACCTGAACCACAGTACCAACCCCAATGCCGAGTTCAACGGCTTCGATCTTTTCGCCCTGCGTGACATCAGTGTCGGTGAAGAAGTGACGATACACTACGGTGAAGACTGGGAAGACATCAATTAGACACGCATCCCTGATCCGGGTTTATCGAGCTATTAAAACCATGTCTATCGAGCACATTGTCATCGAAAACGGCGATGCACTGATCACCCGTGTGACCGGGCAGCTGACGGGAGAAGAAATGACCGAACACATGTTCTGGCTGATCGATAATTTCGGCAAGCGGCTTAATCCCGGTTACCGGCAGTTGTTTGATACCACTGATATGATAGACCTGAGCGTCAACAAGTCAGATATCAATCGAATTTCCCAGATTATCCAGACATACGGTGCGGATCGCGGCAAAATCAAGACCGGCATCGTGACCACGCACCCCAGGGGGCGGCAAATGGCCTTTACCTACCAGGCACTGTCTCGCGTCACAGATGTGGATGTGTAGATCTACGATACAGTGGAAGAGACGATCGGATGGCTGCGTATCGATCCTGGTGAACTGCCTGCTGGAGCTTTCGCCTGATGGCAATTGAAAAACAGGTACATGACGATGGTGCCTTTGCCGTAGCAAGAGTGTTCGAGGTGGTCACGGCTGAAGAAATTATCGATTTCCAGTTCTGGCTGATCAATGCCTTTAACAGCGGCACACTGCAGAAGAATTACCGCCTGCTCATTGATGCCCGGGATGTTGAAATCATCCAGGTGGACGAGAAGGATATTTACCGTTTGTCACAGATCAACACGGTATATGGCCGGCAGCGTGGCAAACTCAGGACGGCAATTGCCGTTGACTCGGGGCCCGGTCGGCAACTCGCCCAGCTGCACAAAACACTATCGAAAAGCATCGGTATTGAAGTGGAAATATTCGAGATGCGCGAACACGCCTGTACCTGGCTGGGTATAGACCCGATGGCCGGCACAGCCGGAATGGATGACGACCAGCTCAGTGCCAGCTGAGCGGCTTACAAGCACGAAAACCAGGAGATCAAGATGAAAAGATTTTACCAAACTGCAGGTGCCGCAGTGGCTGCAATGGCCATGCTGACTGCGTGCACGACCACCAAGCTCGTTACACGCTGGAACGACACGGAATACAAGGGTCCGATGCTGGAAAAAGTACTGGTGGTCGGGGTCATGAAAGATGACATCAAGCGCCGCTATTACGAGGACGAATTCGTCAAAAAGATAACCAGCGGCGGACGCCAGGCCGTGACCAGTTACACCTTGATGCCGGATCTGAAGGCAGTCAATGACAAAGAGGCGCTGGTCGAGATCGTTAAAAAGGCCGGTGCCGATTCCGTCCTTGTCACGACACTCAAGGCCGTTAAAGAACAGGAACGTGAAGTGCCACCGCGGGTCGATTACGTGCCGACCATGGGCATGGGTTATGGCTACTATCCGTACTACATGAATTCCTACCAGGCCGTCTACAGCCCCGGCTACACAACCGTAGACACGGTCGTACAGCTGGAAACGCGCGTGTACGCGCTGCCCACCGAAGACCTGGTCTGGGCAGGCAACACCGAAAGTTTCAATGCCAGTTCGGCCGGAAGCATTATTTCCGAATCGGCCAATCTCATCGTCACGGATATGAAAGCCAGCGGGTTGATCAAGTAATTGCTGCAGATTGTCCGGTGCGGGTGCCACCCGGTCTTGTACCGGAAAGACGCACCTGGATTGCTGTAAACGGAACATCAGGCACATGAATAAAATCCGCGTCGAGTACTTTACCGATACCTTGTGTATCTGGGCATACAGCGCCCAGGTGAAGCTCGACCAGCTCAAGCGCGAGTATCCGGACGGGATCGATCTGAAGTATCGCTTTATCCCTATCTTTGCTGCAGCGCATGACAGGATACAAAAAGGCTGGGCAGAGAAGGGCGGCTTTGAGGGCTATAACGCTCATCAACTGAAGACCGCCCGCGCCTGGGAGCACGTTGAGCTGCATCCGGGCATCTGGGTCGATACCGTGCCTGCCAGCTCGACCGTATCGCATGTTTTTCTCAAGGCGGCCCAGCTGCTGGAGCAGGATGGCCATAGTGGCTTTGCCGGCGAATCCACGGTCCCCGGTCACACACGCTTCGAATCCCTGATGTGGCGCATCCGCTGCGCATTTTTCGAGGATTGCCTGGATATTTGCGATCTGGCTGTACTGACCGCTATTGCCGACGATATGGGC
>JARFQC010000211.1 GCA_029287965.1 Arenicellales bacterium | reverse complement strand
GCCATTCGGATCGATGTAATGGGCACCGAGCCGTTCAGGCATGGAGAAATCGACCTGGATAGTTCCGCACTGCCATACGCGACCGAGGCTGTCCTTAAGCGAAAATTCAATTTTCGGGCCGTAAAAAGCGCCTTCGCCGGGTTGCAGCTCCCAATCAAGCTTTTTCGCGTCAAGCGCCTGTTCGAGAGCCGCTTCGGATTTGTCCCAGACAGCATCCGAGCCCACCCGCTTATCCGGCCGGGTCGATAACTTGATCAGTACGTCATTGAAGCCAAAGTCGCGGTAAACCTCGAACAGCAGGTCGATAAAATCCGAGACCTCTGATTGCACCTGGTCCTCGGTGCAGAAGATATGGGCGTCATCCTGGACAAAGTTGCGCAGACGCATGATGCCGTGCAGCGTTCCGGACGGCTCATTGCGGTGGCAGGAACCAAACTCGGCCAGCCGCAACGGCAGGTCGCGATAGCTTTTCAGTCCCTGGTTGAAAATCTGGATGTGTGCCGGACAGTTCATCGGCTTGACCGCGTACTCCCTGTTCTCGGACGCGGTGGTAAACATGTCGTCATGGAACTTGTCCCAGTGGCCGGATTTCTCCCACAGGGACTTGTCGATAACCTGCGGGGTGTGCACTTCCTGGTAGCCGTGTTCACGCAGCTGGTCGCGGATGTAGTTTTCGACGACCTGGTAGACCCGCCAGCCCTTGTCGTGCCAGAACACCATGCCCGGCGCCTCTTCCTGCAGGTGGAAAAGATCCATCTGACGTGCCAGTTTGCGATGATCCCGCTTTTCGGCCTCTTCCAGGCGATGCAGATATGCCTTGAGATCTTTTTTGTCTGTCCAGGCCGTGCCATAGATGCGCTGCAGCATTTCATTGCCTGAATCACCGCGCCAGTAGGCACCTGCTACTTTCATCAGCTTGAAGGCCTTGCCCAGCTTGCCGGTAGCGGGCAGATGCGGCCCACGGCAGACATCGAACCAGTCACCCTGGCGATAGACTGACACCTCTTCGCCTTCAGGAATGATGTCCTCGATGATTTCGACCTTGTATTCTTCGCCGATCGCGGCAAAGGTCTTCATTGCTTCTTCCCTGTCCCACACTTCGCGCACGATGGGCAGGTCGCGTTTTACGATCTCGTGCATGCGCTGTTCGATCTTCTTCAGATCATCCGGGGTGAACGGTTCCTGGCGGGCAAAGTCGTAATAGAAACCGTCTTCGATTGCCGGGCCGATCGTTACCTGGGTACCCGGATAGAGTTCCTGCACCGCCTGGGCCATGACATGCGCAGCATCGTGGCGCACCAGTTCCAGGGCATCCTCGTCACGGGATGTAATTATGGCGAGATCACTGTCCTGCTCGATGGAGTAGCTGGAATCCACCAGTTCTCCGCCCACACGGCCAGCAAGTGTCGCCTTGGCCAAACCCGGACCGATATCTTCGGCCACTTGCATGACAGTAACAGGTGCATCAAAGGATCGCGTGGATCCGTCAGGAAGGGTAATTAAAGGCATGAAATAGTCCTCGTCAGTGGCGACCCCTACCAAAGGCCGCATGAACCGGGGCGAAACCCCGAAAAAATCTGGTAGGCGCGGGCGGGATTGAACCGCCGACCACTACCATGTCAAGGTAGTGCTCTACCACTGAGCTACGCGCCTGTAAGGGCGCGGATTATGGTACATCCCGGCCCCGCTTTCAAGACTCGCCGGCAACGCCGCGAGTTCGTGAATCAATCGTTCTTCTCTCTCGGAATGTCGGATAGAATGCCCTGACCACCATGCTGAGATCACTATGATCTCAACGCCTCAATAACCAAGCATAAAAATACAAACATGAAAGTCACCCCTTACCTGAAAATACTTGCCGAGAAGGATGGTTCCGATCTCTACCTGTCAACCGGTGCCCCGCCCAGCGGCAAGTTCCATGGCAAGCTGATTCCACTGACGAAGCAGAAATCGCCTCCGGGCTGGGTGGAGGAACTCGCCTACGAGATCATGAGCGAGACCCAGCAGAAGGATTTCGAGATCAAGCCGGAAATGAACATTGCCATCACCGAGCCCGGTGTCGGACGCTTTCGCGTCAACGTGTTCAAACAGCGCAACGAAGTCTCCATGGTGATACGCAACATCCAGGCTGAAATACCAGACTTCGATGAACTCGGGCTGCCCGGCGTGCTCAAGGACGTGATCATGATGAAGCGCGGCATCGTTCTGTTCGTCGGCGGTACCGGTTCGGGCAAGTCCACCTCTCTCGCGGCGCTGATCGATCACCGCAACCGCAACAGCCAGGGCCACATCATCACCATCGAAGACCCTATCGAGTATCTGCATCATCACCAGGGCTGCATTATCAACCAGCGTGAAGTCGGCATGGATACCGACAGTTTTGAGGATGCGCTGAAGAACACGCTCAGGCAGGCGCCAGACGTGATTCTGATCGGTGAAATTCGCGATCAGCAAACCATGGAACACGCGCTGACCTTTGCTGAAACAGGCCATCTCGCCATTTCGACCCTGCATGCCAACAATGCCAACCAGGCACTGGATCGCATTATCAATTTCTTCCCGGAGGAACGGCGTCACCAGCTGCTGCAGGATCTATCCCTCAACCTGCGGGCATTCGTCTCCCAGCGACTGATTCCGACGGTGGATGGAAAACGCTGTGCCGCCATCGAGGTACTGCTTAACTCACCACGTGTAGAAGAGCTTATCAAGCAAGGCAATGTGTCCGAGATCAAGGAGGTCATGGCTAAATCCGAACGGGCCGGTATGATCACCTTCGACACCTCACTGCTGGAACTCTTCAAGAAAGGCAAAATCAGCAAGGAAGAAGCCCTTAAGAATGCCGATTCCATGAACAACCTGCGCATCAGGATCGAGCACAGCGAAGACTCCCCGGGCAAGTTAGACATCTCGGACGAGGATCGCTTCAAAGGCCTGTCCATCCTGGAGAAGGAAGAACCTGAAGAGGAACCCGAAGCACCAGGCAGCATGATATGACCACCACTCCGTTAGCTGCGCTTTCGCTTCTGCTGCCCGCCTAGTCCTGGACAGGTCGCTGACGACTTAACGATCATGCTGCATCCTATTTCCGTCATCAGGCAAAGAAAACGGGCACTGATTCTGTTTACCCTGACAGTCCTGTTTTTCATTTTTATTGACGCCCTGATCTCGCGCGTAGCCCTATCGAGCTTCAGCAACCTGGAGATCAAGCTTGAGGTCGAACATGAAGACCGGCTGACGGTATATTACAGGTCAGGTCACAGGGCACACTTTTCCGACAAGCGCACGGTGTTTTCGGAACCCCTGCCCACCGGCAAGCCGACACAGGCAAGCATTAACCTAAGGGACAGGATTGCCCGCAACATCAGGCTCGACCCGGGTGACACACACGGCCGGGTAAAGATTTACGGGATGAGGCTCACTGGTCATTTTGGTCCGCCGCTGCAGCTCGATGCTGAAGACATACACGAACGCTTCATACCCAACCAGGCCATTGAAAACTTCACCCTGCACAGTGACCATGTGCAATTCGATATCCACGGGGCTGATCCGCAGCTTGTGCTCAAGGATGAACTTGTCATGCAGAACAGGTTCATGTCCCTGGTGCTGCCGCTGGTTTTTACCCTGGCGTTCTATCTTGCCATTTCACATTTCGGCAGAAGCAGTTTTCCCGCCTTCTATGATTTGTC
>JARFQC010000228.1 GCA_029287965.1 Arenicellales bacterium | reverse complement strand
AGCACGGCGACACCGCAGATATAGTAGGAATCGGCTTCTTCCAGCCGACAGTACGGCAGCAGCACCGGGTCGATGTCATCATCCGCTGCATCAGTCAGTTGCATGGGAAAGGCCACCAGCATGCCGACGACCTCGCCATCGCAGTCGGCCAGCATGCAGTTGCGGTAGCTGAAGTCAGTATCTTCGCTTTCGTACCTGCGCTGCCCGACATCCAGCAGGTCTTCGCCTGACCCGGCCAGTGTCGACCACACGTAGTCAGCAACACCGTCCGATGACATCCTGTACAGCAATGCAATGTCCCGGCTGTCTGATTTAATGGCCGGCCTGATTGCGATGCCCGGTCTACAACTCTTCTGCATGATTCAGTTTCGCAAACTCAGCAACTGGTTGATCATGTTCTCTGCCTGCATAGCGTAACCGCCGCCGAATAGATTCAGATGATTGATGACATGATAGAGGTTGTACAACGTCCGGCGCACTGCATAGCCGCTATCCAGGGGCCATGCCGCATTGTATGCATCATGGAAATCCTGTCCGAAACCTCCGAACAGTTCCGTCATCGCGATATCGGCCTCGCGGTCACCGTAGTAGAAGGCCGGATCATAAATGACAGGCTGACCTGACTCATCCGTCGAGTAGTTGCCTCCCCACAGATCACCATGCAGCATGGACGGCAACGGCTGGTATGCAGTAAAGAACTCTTCTATGACTTCCAGCAGCCGTTCTCCATTGCGCTGCAGGGAACCGTGGTGTCCATGGCGCCTTGCAAGCGACAGCTGGTAGGCGAGGCGCTGATCGCGAAAAAATTCGATCCAGTTGTCATGCCAGCGGTTATGTTGAGGCGTAGACCCAATCGTGTTGTCCCGATGCCAGCCAAATCGATCGGCACTGCTACGGTGCATCGCAGCGAGCTGTTCCCCGAGCAGTGCCTGGCTGCCTGATCCGCCCAGCTTGATGTATTCCATCGCCAGCCAGGCAGTGTCGTCCGCTTTGCCCCAGTTGACCGGACGCGGGACGCGAACAGTGCGCGACTGTGACATGACTGAAAGCGCCTCACCTTCGGCCTCGAACATGTCGAGCAAGTCGGCACGGTTGGTTTTGACGAAATATTCCTTACCGCCACCCGAGACGACATAGGCCGAGTTGATGCAGCCACCGCTTGCACTTGTGGTGTTTTCGATAACGAAGGGCTGCGACGTCGCCCGCGAGATGCTTTCCGCCAATTGCAGCCAGAATGAGCGACTGCCTTCAGCTGGCATGCCCGGCCCCTGCTGGAAATGAACTACTGGTTTTCTGCTTCGACATTTCTGACCATCCCACCCTATAATCCTTATCAATCCTTCCGACTTTAACAAGCGTCAGCACATTGGGCATCACCATCGGAACAAATCACCAACTTCGACCCGTAAATGCAGCCTGAATTTAGCTTCTCGCGCTAAGTATTTGATAGTTGGATGAGAGGTGACGCTTGACACTTATTCACAAATTTGTTTCTCAGTCATCCAACTGTCACACAACAGAACCAGAATTTCCGACGAATATAAGCAAACGCTTTAACACATTGTTTTCATTTAAAAATATATTCACTCAAAAAAAATATGTGTTTATCGTTAGTAGGGACAAGAAGCCAACGATGACGCCAATTTGGCGACTTTATCAACAAAGTTATCCACAGGCTGATCACGCAGAATGCGGCGCTGACGTGACTAAAGTGCTTGCTCTCGCGCTAACCCCCGTCTTAACTGGAAATCTGCCGGCAGCATGGCTTCGGTGAGCAGCGAATCTAGCCCGCAAATCGTCCGCGTGGCATTGCCGGTACCCCTGCGTCGGCTGTTCGACTACACGTTACCGGAAGGCACTACACCGCGACCCGGCTGCCGCATAAAAGTGCCCTTCGGTCGCAGGACCATGACCGGCCTGGTTGTCAGCCTGGAAAACCGGTCAGACATTTCGCCGGATAAACTCAAAACCGCAATCGAGTGCCTGGATACCGAGCCGTTAATCGAAACCGGTTTGATGAAATTTCTCAGCTGGATCGCCGACTACTATCTGCATCCCCCCGGTGAAGTGCTATTCGCTGCGCTGCCGGTAAAACTGCGGCAGGGTCATCCTGCCATCCTCCCTGTAGAAACGGCATGGCAGATCACAGACGCAGGTCGCGAAAAACTGCTGCTCGGCCCCGGTAGGGCAAAGGTACAACATGCGGTACTCAGTACCATCGCAGAAGCGGATGTTCCCGTTACGCCAGCAGTGCTCAAAGCGCAATTCCCGGGCTGGCGCGCTGCCGCCAATGCCTTGCTGCGCGATGCCATGATTATCGAGCAGGAGCTACAGCCGGCTAAGGCAGTCACCATCGCCAATGGTCCTGATCCCACCCGGGACCAGCAGAATGCCATCGACAGCATTAACGCAAGCAAGGGCCGGTATTGCTGCTTCCTGCTGCATGGCATTACCGGCAGCGGCAAAACCGAAGTCTATCTGCGCAGCATCGAAACCGTCCTGCTCGACGACCGGCAGGCGCTGGTGCTTGTTCCGGAGATAAGCCTGACCCCGCAGCTCGTCGACCGCTTTCGCACCCGCTTCAGCTGCCCCATCGAAGTGATGCATTCGGCGATGACGGACACCCAGCGCATGCATGCCTGGGAGAGATCACGCCGCGGACTGGCCTCAATCATTATCGGTACGCGGTCGGCGGTTTTCACGCCCATGCAGAAGCCCGGCATCATTATCGTCGACGAGGAACATGATACTTCGTTCAAACAGCAGGACGGGCTCCGTTACCATGCCCGCGACCTTGCCATTAAACGCGCCAGCGACGCCGGCATACCTGTCGTACTGGGCAGCGCGACGCCTTCACTCGAGTCGTATGCCAACGCCGCCTCGGGGCGCTATAAGTTGTTGAGCCTGACTGAACGCGCCACCCGCGCAAGCATGCCTGCAGTACATATCCTGGACATGCACAAACTGCCGGTAGACAACGGTATCAGCATGCCGCTGCGTGATGCGTTGCGGGAAAATTTCCAACGCGGCAATCAGAGCCTGTTGTTCCTGAACCGGCGCGGCTTTGCTCCCGCGGTATGCTGCACCGAATGCACCTGGCTGGCACATTGCATTCGCTGTGACGCGAAGCTCACCTGGCATCGCAACCAGGCCCGCCTTCGCTGTCATCACTGCGGCCACGAAGCACGCTGGCCAGAGCAGTGTCCCGACTGCGGCGCCATGTCACTGGTCACTGTGGGCCAGGGCACCGAACATATCGAAGAGGCGATACGCAAGCTGGTGCCGGATGCGCGCATCGAGCGTATCGATCGCGATACGACGCGCCGCAAAGGCGAGCTTGAGGACCGCCTCGACCGCATTCACTGCGGCGAAGCGGACATCCTGGTTGGCACCCAGATGCTGTCGAAGGGGCATGATTTTCCCAACGTAACACTGGTTGGCGTCATCGATACCGACCAGCTACTGTTCTCATCCGATTTCCGCGCCAGCGAACGCCTGTTTCAGCTGGTCACCCAGGTTGCCGGGCGGGCAGGCCGGGCAGAAAAACCCGGTACGGTGCTGATCCAGTCGCGCTACCCGGACAGCCCCTGGCTGCGTCCATGCATCGATCACGATTTCGAGGCCTTTGCCCGCATGGCACTGGGTGAACGCATGGCGACCGACTATCCACCCTACCAGCACCTTGCCCTGCTGCGCGCAGAGGCCCCGCACCAGAATGCCGCGCTCGAGTTTCTCAACACCATGCACCGCGCTGCTATGCATGTCCTCGATACGCATGACACCATCAGCGACGTGGCGATCATGGACCCACTGCCATCGGTAATGGAAAAACGCGCAGGCCGATACCGGGCGCAGCTGCTCACGCAATCGCCCTCGCGCAGCAAGCTGCACATGTTCCTGCACTACTGGGTAGAAGCGATCGAAACCTCCCGGCTTAGCCGCAACGTGCGCTGGTCGCTCGACGTTGATCCCGTTGATCTGTTTTGATGCTACAATCCGCGCTCCTCAGAGATAGCCCTGCCAGCGTTTAAACACCGATGTTGAAACACCAGATACAGTCACTAGTCGAACAGTCGTTGAACCGCCTGGTCACAGACGGCAAGTTGCCGGATACAGACCTTCCTGCTGTGCAGATCGAGCGGACACGGCAACGCGAGCATGGCGACTACTCATGCAACACCGCCATGGTCATGGCACGCACTGCCAAGCGTCCGCCACGCGAGCTGGCTGCATTGATTGTCGAGGCCATGCCGGAATCATCACTCGTGGAACGCATCGAGCTTGCCGGCCCCGGCTTCATCAACTTCTACCTGGCCCCGGCCGCCATGCAGGGGCTTGTTCAGGACATCCTTTCCGCCGGTGACGATTTCGGCCATTGCGAAGTAGGTGCTGGACAGAAAGTCATTATCGAATTCGTGTCCGCCAATCCAACCGGCCCCCTGCATGTCGGTCACGGGCGTGGCGCTGCCTACGGCGATGCCCTGGCCCGGGTCCTGCGCGCGGCCGGCTATGACGTCCACACCGAGTACTACGTCAACGACGCGGGGCGGCAGATGAATATACTCGCAGTCAGTGTCTGGCTGCGCTACCTGGAGCTGTGCGGCGAAGAATTCGACTTCCCTGCGAACGGCTACCAGGGCGATTACGTCTGGGACATTGCGGCCAGCATCCACCGCGCCCGCGGTAACGACCTGCACAAGCAGATCGACGATGTATTTGTCGGCGTACCGCCCGACGAACCACTCGGCGGTGACAAGGAAGAGCACATCGACGGGCTGATCCACCGGGCCAGGGAACTGCTCGGTGAAGACGACTATCTGCATGTTTTCAACCAGGGCCTGGAAGAGATCACGGACAATATCCGCCGTGACCTGGCCGAGTTCGGGGTCGAGTTCGACCGCTGGTATTCGGAACGC
>JARFQC010000195.1 GCA_029287965.1 Arenicellales bacterium | reverse complement strand
GTGGGCTCGGAGATGTGTATAAGAGACAGCAAGCAATTGTCAGGGATGTTGACAGAATCCGACTTGGAGAGGCGGATCATAGAACTGGAAGAGCGGTCATGAAATATCGTGATTTACGATCTCGCCTAGACCGGCTTGAATCAGTGTCTCATCTAAGAGATAAGCCGTGGATTATCGAACTAGAGCATGATGAGCCGGAACCGTACGACACAGATAAAATTCTGGTCATTCGGCTGGCTCCCGGCTGGAAGCGCACAGGCCCGCCTGAAGGGCCTAATACATGGTCATACAGAGACGTTACTACGCTGAAATAATCGCGTCAGACGGCTCTCGGCTGGCGGGGCGTCAAATAACAATACACATCACGGTCTCCTTGTGTTGGTCACGCCGGTAAAGTTCATGAACATGAGTTTTGAAGGCCACCCATTCTTCTTTATATACACCACTGTTCGTGGTTGACGTATTTTTCGCTACTTATCGCAGTCCGTGTAAAGGCTCGTGTAATGAAATGCTTAATCGCCGAAAATCGCATGAATAAAGACTTTCAGGAGAGGTCATACTGCATCCTTGATCCAGTCGATCTGTGCGCTGTTCAGCGGGCCGCTTATGCCGATAACATCAAAGCGGCAATAGCTGCCGGCAAAGCGCCTGGAACGCTGCAGATAATGTTCCGCGGTACGCTTCAGTTTATCGACTTTTGCGCGGGATATGGTTTCAGCCGCGGTGCCGAAGCGCTGATCAGCACGGTAGCGGACTTCGACGAACACCAGGCTTTCCGTGTCCTGCATGATGAGATCAATCTCTCCATGCCGGCAGCGGTAGTTGCGGCTGACGTCAGTCAGTCCCTGTGCCTTCAGGTAGCGTCGCGCGAGTGCCTCGGCGCGGTCACCGGTCAACAGGTGCGCTGCGCGCGGTAGGTGTTTGCTGCCAATCATCGTATCGTCCCTGATAGCCAGAATTGCGGTCGAGCAGCTTCGGGATGCCATCCCTGAATACTGCCCAGATCATGTCATGCACTATGATGCCGTCGTTAGTAATGTGCAGGTTGCCGGTCAATCCCTGCATGTAAAGACGCGGCGAAAGGGAAAGCGTGTCCAGCCGGCCTGCCAGTGCATGCAGATCCATGCCGATGGCATAGAGCCGGTCATAGCGGTTGCCGCTGTTGGCAGCATCGACCTGCATGAAAGTGCGCAGCGAGTCGATTTCGACATCTTTGCCGATCATCCATGGCATGTCCGGAAAATGCACCCGGTTCAGGTCCGCATCGTTGACCTTGTCCAGCTTGCCGGAAAAGACGCGTGAGGTGGAATACACGGGCAGGTCCAGCGCATAGTAGAAATCGAACTCGGGTTTGATCAGGCGGGCATCGTCGGTTGTCGCGGGAAGGAAGATCGCCTCGATATCCTGGCGTCGGCGTGCCTCGTGCTTCAGCTTGAGCCCCATTCTGCGCGACAGATCATTTATGCGCGCTTCGCTCCGGTCAACCCCGAGCAGGCGGCTGATCGAGGCAGAATAGCCTTCAGTGCCGGCCGGGTCGTAGTTTGCTTCAGCGATAATTTTACCGCCCAGCGCCGTATAGCGATCCCGGTAGCTGCCGGCCATGCGCTGCCCCAGCGTGTCGTTCGGGTACATGATCACGGCACTGCGTCGACCGTCCAGCCAGGTGCGTTCAGCCGCCTGGCGTGCTTCCTGTTCAGGCGAAAGGGCAAAGGTATACAGCTGCGGGGAGCTGTTCATGCCCTGCGGGGCCGGCGACAGCAGAATCGTTGGCGTCGTGATCTCTGCGGCGCCGAGCAGTTGACTGGTGGCAGTTCTGCCAAGCGGCCCGATCACCAGGTCGGCACCTTCGTTGACGGCCTGGCGATAGTAGAGCGCGACCAGGTTCTGGTCATTGCCGTAGTCGTAGATGCGGATACTATTGCGACGCGATGCCGGCAGATCATTGTTCATTGCTGTGATGCCGTCACGTACGGCCCCTGCGGCCTTGGCGTAGCGTGAACTGACCGGCAGCAGCAGCGCGACCCTGGCTGCGCCGGTGTTTTGCGTGCTTGCGTTCAGTCGCAGCGTATCGAGCAGATCGCTGGAAGCGGGATGCGAGGGATTCTGGCTGCGCCACAGGGCGAGGGCCTGTTCCATGCCGGCCGGGTTGCCCCGCCTGCTGCGCACCGCCTGGGCCAGTGTTGCCCAGCCGCTCAGGGTCGGGTCGGAATTCTGGGCGAGGCGCGACAGGTCGGTGTTGCTGCTCAGTCCAAGCGCGCCCCAGATCAGCTGCTGTACATCGCCGCCAGTCCCGCCGGCGCCATGTGCCCCGCGCGTTAATTCATCCAGTCTTGTCAGGCTGCTAACGGCCGGGATGCTGCGGCCGAGTACCAGGTCGGTCTCCGCCCGGGCCCGGTAAAACAGTTTCAGTGTCGGCGGGTGGGTGCTTTCCGGGGGGCGGCTCAGCTGGCTGGCTGCGCGCCTGGTTCCGCCTGCCTGCAGCAGCAGCATCGCATCCAGTGCACGCTTCTGGGTCATCATGTCCGGTGTCATCGTCTCGGGGTCGAGATCCGCGATCTGCTCTGCGGCCAGGCCGTACTGGCCCTGGTTGATCAGGATGGCGGCATTGTTCAATGCGGCCGCGGCATCACTGTCGGGCAGGATATAGGCCTCTTCGGGTGCGGCATGAATCCGGGCCGGCTCCTCGGTTTCGATCTGCTTATCAACGACTTCAGCCGGCGGACCCGGTCGCTGTGGCGTGGTGCCGCAGCCGGCCAGGGTAATGCCTATGGCGAGGCAGCTCAGAAGTGCAATACTATTGTTATTTATTTTCAAGGCTAATGTCCTGGTCGCAGCGGGCGGGATTATAACGAGGGTTCCTGATGTCAGGCAAAAAAGGCCGTCTTTACGTGATCGCAACGCCGATCGGAAATCTCGATGATATGACGCTGCGCGCAGCCAGGGTGCTCGAAGAGGTTGATGTCATCGCCGCCGAGGATACTCGCCACAGCAAGGTCCTGTTGCGGCATTTCGGCATTACCACGCCGATGATTCCCCTGCATGAGCATAATGAAGACCGCCAGGCGACGCAGCTGGTCAGACAGCTGCAGGAAGGCCGCTCCATCGGCTTGATCAGTGATGCGGGCACCCCGCTGATATCAGATCCGGGTTATCGGCTGGTCAGGGCCGCGCACGACAGCGGGATAGTGCCGGTCCCCGTGCCGGGTGCGAGTGCTATGCTGGCTATGCTGTCCGTTGCCGGGATGCCTGCCGACCATTTCGTCTTCGAGGGTTTTCTGCCTGCACGCGGGTCCGCCCGCCGTGCCCACCTTGAGAAGCTGGCCGCGGAAACCCGCAGCCTGGTGTTCTACGAATCTTCACACCGCATCATGGATTCTCTTAACGACATGGCATCGCTGTTCGGTCCGGATCGCCCGTGCAGCGTTGGACGGGAACTGACCAAGAAATTTGAAACCGTTTACCGGGGCAGTCTGCAGTCAGTCATTGATGAACTGGCTGCAGACGAACAGCAGCAGCGCGGTGAGTTTGTCGTGGTGATGCACGGGGCGCAAGTCAATGATGATGACCAGCTTGTCGCGGCGCAGCATGCCATGGACATATTGTGCGAAGAACTGCCATTGAGCCAGGCGGCGTCACTCGCTGCACGGATCAGCGGAGTGCGCAAGAAGCGGCTGTATGAATACGGCCTGAGCAGGAAGAAGGATTCAGCCGGTCGCGCTGAAACATGAACAGGGCGATATGCCCGGACATGGGGTAGAATGCTGGCCGGGAGTCGGCCAGGCAGTCGCTGTTCGCATTGCGCGCAGAGGAAAGTCCGGGCTCCACAGGGCAGGGTGCCAGGTAACGCCTGGGCGGTGAAAGCCGACGGCTAGTGCCACAGAAAATATACCGCCGCCTTCGGGCGGTAAGGGTGAAATGGTGCGGTAAGAGCGCACCGCGCCGGTGGCAACATCGGTGGCAGGGTAAACCCCACCCGGAGCAAGACCAAATAGGAATCCGCTGGTGCGGCCCGCATCGGATTCGGGTAGGTTGCTTGAGGTGTTCGGCGACGGACATCCCAGATGAATGACTGTCCACGACAGAACCCGGCTTATCGGCCGGCTCCCGCTTTATTCTCCAC
>JARFQC010000153.1 GCA_029287965.1 Arenicellales bacterium | reverse complement strand
TACTTCTGGCAGGTGGCCGCCTTTGTAACCGTGATTATTTGTATGGATGCCGGTCCAGACCCGATCAACGCCTTCAATACCGCCACGTTGCGCGCCCAGGAAACCGGGCTGGGCATCCTGGTTTACAGCCTGGTGGCGATTTTTCTCTGGCCCAGCAGCAGCCGTGCCGGGTTCAATGCCGCCGCCACTGACCTGGCCTCTATTCAGCGCCAGTTGTACCAGGCTTATCTCGGTTTGATGAGCGGGCAGGGGGGCGAGCAGGAGGCCCGGCGCCTGGCTGCGCAGCAGGCCCAGGCAAAGACCCGGTTCGACCAGTTGCTGGATGCGGCGGAGACTGACAGCCAGGAGGTATGGGAATCAAGGCGACAGTGGCGGCGTTATCAACGGCAGGCAATGGAACTGATGCAGACCATGGCGCGCTGGCGTGAGAGCTTTGCCGAGGTGCAAACACTGGATCTGCAGCGCATGCTGCCTGGTATTGAGGCCTTTGGTGCCGAACTCGACGCGCGTATGGTGCAGATCGGTAACATGCTGGCGGGCACTGCCCCCGGGCAGGTGCCGCTTTCTGTGGATCTGTCGTTGGACAATAACGCAGTCGGGAACTTGTCCCATTTCCAACTGGCTGCCCTTGTGGTTACACGCGCCAACATGCTGCACATGGATCAGCTGACCCGCTCCCTGTTCGAGGGGGTCAGTGAACTCAGTGGATTCGGCACAGCAAGTGCCCCGATCGAAGCACCACGTGCACCGGCGGCAGTATTCCTGCCGGACCTGGATCGGCTGGCGAACGTTGTCCGCTACATGGCCATATTATGGATGGCCTGGCTTGCCCTGATCTACGTCAACGATATTCCCGGCGGCGCCGGCCTGGTATCCTTTGCCGGCGGACTGGGAATAGCCGTTGCAAGCCTGCCGCAAGTGCCCGTCTCGAAGCTGTTCAAACCCGTCGCCACCAGCGTTCTGTTTGCCGCCGTCCTGTATATTTTCGTCATGCCACAGCTATCGAGCTTCGCCGGTCTCGGTCTGTTGATCTTCGCAGTAACTTTTGTCATCGGCTATTTGTACGCCGATCCCCAGCAAATGATCGGCAGAGCTGCGGGGCTGGCAACGTTTGTCGTTATCGCTTCCATCTCCAACGAGCAGAGCTATAACTTCCTCAGTGTCGCCAATACGGCCATGACGTTCATACTGCTCTTGCTGATCCTGGTGATCACGGCCTACATTCCGGTTTCACCCCGCCCGGAGCGGGTATTCCTGCGACTGCTTGGACGCTACTTTCGCAGCAGCGAGTACCTGATATCGGCCATGCGCTGGTATCCGGCGCACGCGGCGACGCGACTGGAACGCTGGAAGGAGGCGTTTCATGAGCGAGAGGTGGCGACGCTGCCATCCAAGCTTGGCAGCTGGCTTCCGCATCTGGACACCAGGGTGCTGTCCGGTGCCACGCCGGAACAGGCGCAGGCACTGGTGACCAGCCTGCAATCGCTGACCTACCGCATGCAACTCCTGCTTGATGAACGCGATATCCCGCAGGCACAATTCCTGGTGCAGGAACTGCTCGAGGAATTTCGCGCCTGGCGCCTCGGGGTACAGGGATTCTTTCAGCGGCTGGCGGAGGAGCCTGTCATCGGGGGGCAGGATATGTTGCGTACCAGGCTCGATGGGTTAGTGGTGCACCTGGAATCGCGTATCAAGGATACGCTGAACAAGGCTCCCGAGGGGCAGTTAAGCAACCGGGAGGCGGAAAACTTCTACCGCTTGCTGGGGGCGTACCGGGGTGTATCGGAAGCGCTGGTCGAGTATGGGGCAAACGCCGCTGGCATCGACTGGACCCCCTGGCGTGAAGAACGCTTTGCCTGATGGAGTAACGGTATAGATGATGACGCCAATCCCTCACGAATTCGCCATCGGCGGTGTTTATATGCCGCCGCTGCTTGTGGCCAGTCTGTTTGGTGTAATGGCTGCCTTGGTGACGGGACGTCTGCTCAACCGTTACCGGTTGTCGAAGTACTTTTTCTATTCGCCGCTGGTATCACTGGCTTTTATGATCATTTATACAGTCCTCATCGGGACTTTTATTATCGGGGCGTAGCGAGTGAACCTATCCCGCAAATACCTGCTGACCGGCGCCATTGTCCTGCTCGCCATCGCGGCGGTCTTGCTCAAATACCTGGACTATGTGGTTAACCCCTGGACCCGGGATGGCCAGGTGCGTGCCGAGGTTATTCAGGTCACCCCGCGCGTATCCGGTCCGATCGTCACGCTGGCAGTGCGGGATAATCAGTTCGTGAAGGCGGGCGACCTGCTGTTCGAAATCGATCCGCGTACTTTCGCTGTCAGTCTGGCGCAGGCGCGTGCGCAGTATGACAAAACCGGTGACAGCTACCTGGCCCAGGAAAAGCAGGTCGAGGCGGCCGAGGCCCAGATCGATGTTTCCAGGGCATCGATCCTGCAGGCACAGAGTGCCATCAAGGAAGCCGAATCCGAGATTGCGCAGAACAAGGCCGAATTCCAGCGCCAGCAGGAATTGCTGCCACAGCGCGCAACCTCGCAAAAAGCAGTGGATCGTGCCAGGGCAAACTACGAGGTTTCGCTGGAGAAACGCAAAGGCGCACTCGCCAGTCTGACCCAGGCCCGGGCAACCCTGGCCCAGACTGAAGCCGACCTGGCGGAAACGCGCGCCAGTCTCGGTGCGCCCGGGGACGCCAATGCCAGTGTTCGTGAAGCGCGGGCGAACGTGCAGCAGGCCGAGTTGAATCTCGAGTTCACACAGGTGCGGGCGCCGGTGGATGGCTACGTCACCAACCTTAACCTGCGGCTCGGCAGCCAGGCAGTCGCCAACCAGCCGGCGCTGGCACTGGTCGATGTCAACAGTTACTGGATAGGCGGGTTCTTCAAGGAAACCCTGATCGAAAGAATCGGTAAGGGTGACAGGGCAATCATCACCCTGATGAGCTACCCGGATAAACCGATTGAAGGCTATGTGGATAGCCTCGGCTGGGGTATCGCCCAACAGGACGGCAGCACCGGTTTTGAGCTGCTGCCGACTGTCAGCCCGACGTTCGAATGGATTCGCCTGGCCCAGCGCGTGCCGGTGCGCATTCACATGACCAGCATCCCGGACGGGGTCGCGCTGCGGGTTGGCACGACCGCCTCGGTGCTGGTGATGACCGGTACCGCGGAGAGTGGTCACGATGCTCCGGTGCCACCCGTGCCGTCAATGCTGCAGTAAGGGTGCCGGTATGAATCGCTCATGGCAGACTCTCGGCATTGCCACGCTGTCAGCCCTGATCGCCTCGGGTTGCGCGATGCTGGGACCCGACTTTCAGGAGCCAGGCGCGCCCGTCGAGAGCAGCTGGCTGTATGTAGAGGACCCGCTGGTCAGCAGTGAACCACCTGCAGATCCTAATTGGTGGCAAACAGCCTTTCAGGACCCCGTGCTTGATCGGCTGGTCGAGATGGCCCTGCAGGAGAACCTGTCGCTGCGGTCTGCAGCGCTGCGCGTGCTGCAGTCACAGCAACAACTGGCCATTGCCATTGGTAATCAGTATCCCCAGCAGCAACAGGTCACCGGCCTGGCAGCAAGAGAAAAATCGGACGCCATTATCTTTAATGACTACAGTCTTGGATTTAATCTCAGCTGGGAAGCGGATTTCTGGGGACGCTTCCGACGGCAGGTGGAGTCGGCGTCAGCAGAGCTCGACGCCAGTGTTGCCGATTATGACGGAGCACTGGTATCGCTGCTATCGCAGGTGGCCCAGAATTATATTCTTGTCCGTACCTTACAGGCGCAGCTTGACGTCGCCAGACAAAACATCGAACTCCAGCGGGAAAGTCTGCGCATTGCCAGGGCGAAATTCAATGCCGGCGCAGTCAGTGAGCTCGACGCGGACCAGGCCGAGACACTGCTGAACAATACCATCGCCAGTGTACCTTCACTGGAGACTTCCCTGCAGCAGGTGAAGAACTCGCTGGCGATCCTGCTGGGGAAACCTCCCCATGACTTGAATTACCTCCTCGGTGAAAAGGGCGATATTCCGAAAACCCCGGCGTCCATTGCCCTGGGCATGCCGCAGAACCTTATCCGGCAACGCCCCGACATTCGGGCGGCCGAGCGGCAGCTCGCGGCCCAGAGTGCGCAGATCGGTGTTGCCGTCACCGAATTGTATCCGTCCTTTTCGATTGGCGGTGCCATTGGCAGCAGTGCAATGCACAGCGGTGATCTGTTCGAGAGCGACAGCGAAACCTGGAGCCTGTTCGGTGCGTTTCAGTGGAATATTTTTAATTACGGGCGGCTCAGGAGCAATGTCCGCTTGCAGGACGCACTGTTCCAGCAGTTGCTGGTGGATTACCGGAATACCGTCCTGCAGGCGCAGGGTGATGTCGAGAACTCGATTGTTGCCTACCTCAAGTCCTATCAGCAACTCGCGGCATACCAGTTGGCAGCCGCAGCGTCGAAACGATCGGTAGCCGCCTCCACGGCGCAGTACCAGAATGGTTTGATTGATTTCAACACGGTCATCAGTACCCTCGGCGCTGATGCCCAACAGCAGGATCTGCTTACCTCGGCCCGGGGAAATGTTGCCACCAACCTGGTCCAGGTCTACCGGGCGCTTGGTGGTGGCTGGGAAATACGTGGCAACCAGGACCCGGTCGATTTCCTGCCTGCTGCCATGAAGGACGAGATGCGCGAACGGACCCGGGCATGGGAAGGGGTACTGCAATGAAGTATCACTGCCGAAATGAGCCGGTGAAGCAAGGAGAGACATATGCTGCTTAACACACTAATCGCGGCTTTACTGATGGTGGTGACCTGTGGAGTCCACGCGAGTGGCATGCACCTGGTGATGAACGGAGTCCGCCGGTATCAGCAGAACCAGACAAAGAACCCGCTGCGGCCGACGAACATGTACCGGATCGGCGGGACTGTCCTCCTGATGTTCCTTGTCTCGCTGGTGGAGGTAATGATCTGGGCGTCGACCTATCTGGCATTAAACGCGATAGAGGGTTTTGAGCGGGCACTCTACTTCTCGATGGTCACCTTCACCACATTGGGATACGGAGAAATTGTTCTCGATGAACACTGGCGTCTGCTTGCCTCTTTCCAGGCGGCCAACGGAATTATCATGTTTGGCTGGACGACCGCTATCGTTATCGCCGTGGTACAACACGTCTACTTTGCCGGGTACGAGAAACCGCGGCCAGATTAACTGTTGTTGCCAAACGGAGGGGGCGACAGAAGCCGCTGCTTGCGGTTCGTTAAATTGATGAGTTGTGGTGCAGTATATTCAATGCGCTGAATCCTGATGGCTTCCTCTGGTCTGTTTGCACTCGAGGAATCTGTAATGATTGTCTACGGTGAGTCTGGCTGAAAATTCGTGCTAATCAGGAATCGATATGGCAATAGGCGCAAAAAACAAAAAGATGTGTTTGCGGTGTCCATGAGTGATATGGAATATCCTTAAGTGCATGGGGTATAATCCCCGCAGATCTGAATCCTAAGTAACAAAAAGGCAAAGGAAGATAAGGCAAAGCTAGATGCTTGCGAGAGACTAGTTAAAACAGCCGAATAATTTTCTAAGACCATGAAAGTCAGAGATCTCCCTCAAGCCTTCCACTGCATAGCAAGACGACCATGCCCGCTTTGCACCAACAGTTCCCGTTCACTTGTCAAAACAAGCCCCTTAACCAGTCATGACCCTGAACTTTTTTCTCTAGGAGGATTCACATGGAATCACTAGCTGCCGGAACGCCACGTGCAGCCATTCGCGGCCCAGCGCTCACCTTCAAAGGAGACCCGTTCCTGGACGGACTCGAAAGCACGATGGTGTACGAGTCCGACGCCATCATCGCCTTCGGTGACGGCCATATCACGCACTTCGGTCCGGCCGATACGGTCAAGCCCCAGCTTCCGCCCGACATTCCAGTCAAGAATTACGGTCCGGACTCGCTGATTTCCGCAGGATTTCTCGACAGCCACGTCCACTTCC
>JARFQC010000022.1 GCA_029287965.1 Arenicellales bacterium | reverse complement strand
GCTATTTTTTTTCTTTTTCATCGAGGTAATCGCGCATCACTTTCAGAATCATGTTGGATACGCTGCGTTGCTCCTTCTTTGCCTGTCTTTTCATGCGTCTCTTTAGTCTATCGTCAATACGTATATTTAAACGATCGGCCTTGTTTGGCATAAACGTGTACTCACAATGGGCGCATCCTGGCGGCGGCGGCAAGTATACTTCAGTGACACTCACATAGTAAGTGCTGTGAAGCGGCCCGGTTCATTGGCGCTGGAAGTCGTGGAGATGTCCGGATTCACTCAGCCTTTGACGCAGATGACGGGTGCGAGTTTCACGACTTTGCGGGCGAGACCGGCTTTTTCAGCCGCGTCCACCACGGCGTCGACATTCTTGTAGGCGCCAGGGGCTTCTTCGGCAACGCCGCGATAGGAATGACTGCGGATCAGTATGCCGTGTGCCGCCAGATCGTCGATGACCTGGCGTCCCTGCCACTGCCGGGTCGCTTTGCGACGGCTCATGGCGCGCCCCGCACCGTGACAGGCCGAGGCGAAACAGCGTTGCTCGCTCTGCGGCAGGCCGGCCAGGATGTAGGAGGCGGTGCCCATGGAACCGCCGATCAGAACCGGTTGTCCGGCATCGCGGAATGCCTCGGGAACATCAGGGTGGCCCGGTCCCAGCGCCCGGGTCGCGCCTTTTCTGTGCACGAACAGCCGCATGGGTGTCCCGTCGACGATGTGCGACTCTTCCTTGCAGGTATTGTGTGAGACGTCATACAGCACGTCCAGTTCGGCTCGCGGCAGAACACGTTCAAAAGCCCGGCGCGCCAGGTGGGTCAGGATCTGCCGGTTGGCCAGAGCACAATTGATGCCGGCACGCATGGCGCCCAGGTAGGCTTCGCCCAGTGGCGATCTGATCGGGGCACAGGCCAGCTCCCGGTCCGGGAGCTCAATGCCGTAGCGGTGGGCACTCATCGCCATGCGCTTCAGGAACTCGCTGCCGATCTGATGCCCGAGGCCCCGCGAGCCGCAGTGTATGCTGACCACAATATCGTTTTCCTGCAGTGCAAAAGCCCGGGCAGCGCTTCGATCGTAAACCTCTATGACATGCTGGACTTCGAGGTAATGATTGCCGGAACCGAGTGTGCCCATTTCATCACGCTGGCGTCGTCTGGCCTGTTGCGAAACCTCTTCCACCAGGGCACCGGCCATGCAGCCGTATTCTTCGATGTAACGCAGGTCATCCTGGTGACCGTATCCCTGGCTGACCGCCCACCTGGCACCACCGCTCAACATGGCCTGCATCTCGCGTTTGTCCAGCCGGATGGTACCGGTACTGCCGAGGCCGGCAGGAATCGCTGCAAACAAGGCGTCGGCCAGGCTGTCCTTGTGTACCTCGATATCGCCGCGAGTCAGGCCGGTGGTCAGGCTGCGCACACCGCAGGATATGTCAAAACCGACACCGCCCGCCGATACAACGCCACCCTGTGCCGGGTCGAACGCGGCCACGCCACCGATGGGAAAGCCGTAACCCCAGTGTGCGTCGGGCATGGCGTAAGATGCTTTTACGATGCCGGGCAGGCTTGCCACGTTGACGATCTGTTCGTAGACCTTGTCGTCCATGCCGGCGATCAGATCGGCGTCTGCATAGATGATACCGGGTACGCGCATGGCACCCATGGGGTTGATGCGCCACTCGCCGTCCGCTAACTGTTCAAGCTTGCCTGGATCCACGCTATCTGTTCCTGTCTCCGGGAGGCGTCATACGTCAACAATACACTGGGCAATCCAGCGGCCAACAGGGTCCTGTGTCACTTTTAATTCAGTGTAGGTGGCACCCTTGACCTCCACGGCGGGCTGATGGCGGGCGATATCGATGGTTTCGCCCCAGGCGTAAGCGCTCAGTTGCCGGCCATCGGTCCGGACTTCAAATCTGCAGAACAACATGTGCTGTACCGCCATGGCGTAGACTATCGCATTCAGCCAGTCGACCAGCAGCAGTTCCCGGTCCGGAGCCTGGCAACGGATTTCCACCGCCCGCTTTGCCTGTACCGCATGGGGATCGGTGATAACGGCCGTCAGCGCACAGGCGGCCTGCTCGAAAGCCTCGGAGACTGTGGCGCCTGTCCCGCGAACGCCGATGTCGGCCTGGTGTGAAAAGTGTTCCCATGTCTGCTGCTGTGGCACGCTTATTCCGGCCAGGATCCGCACTCATTAGTAATATTCAATGGCATTCGGGCTTATAATACTCGCTCATCTGGCAGGAAGGCAGCTGAAATCATGAAAAAAAACACCCGGCGCATGATTCGCGACATCGAAAGCGAAGTGAAATACACGCGCGACATGATCGGTAAGGATGAACTGGATGCCAGGGTGATGGACGTTATGGCCAGGGTACCACGTGAGGCATTCGTGCCGCCTGAACTGCAATACGCAGCCTTTGATAACGGGCCCCTGCCTATCGGCTGCGGGCAGACCATTTCGCAACCGTATATCGTCGCTTTGATGACCGATATGCTGCAGCTCGAGCCCGGTCACCGGGTGCTGGAGATCGGTACCGGTTCCGGCTATCAGACCGCAATTCTGTCATTGCTGTGCGAGCGGGTCTACACCATGGAAGTGGTACAAGAG
>JARFQC010000021.1 GCA_029287965.1 Arenicellales bacterium | reverse complement strand
ACCGGTATGACGGTGAGTCATCCGATCAGCGGCGAGTCCGTGCCGGTGTATGTCGCCAACTTCGTCCTGATGGGATATGGCACCGGTGCCGTCATGGCCGTGCCGGCGCACGACCAGCGCGACTTCGAATTTGCCGGCAAGTACGGCATCGCGATCAAGCCGGTGGTGTATCCCGAGGACGGCGAACTGGCCATGCCGCTGGAAAGCGCCTATACCGACTACGGGGTGCTGCGTAACTCCGGCCAGTTCGACGGGCTGAGTTCGCAACAGGCCTTTGACGCTATTGCCGACTGGCTGGTCGAACAGGGCAGGGGCGAGCGCCAGGTCAACTATCGCCTGCGCGACTGGGGCATCTCGCGCCAGCGTTACTGGGGCTGCCCGATTCCGGTCATCTATTGCGACGACTGCGGCACGGTGCCGGTCCCGGATGCCGATCTGCCGGTCGTGCTGCCGGAGGACGTGGCGCTGGACGGTGCCGGTTCCCCGCTGCTGCATCATCCCGACTTCCAGCAGGTCGACTGCCCGGCTTGCGGCAAGGCCGCACGCCGTGAAACGGACACCTTCGACACCTTTTTTGAATCGTCCTGGTACTACGCGCGCTTCACCTGCCCGGACCAGGACAAGGCTATGCTCGACGAGCGTGCCGACCACTGGCTGCCGGTCGACCAGTATGTCGGCGGCATCGAGCATGCCATCCTGCACCTGCTTTATGCGCGCTTCTTCCACAAGCTGATGCGCGACGAGGGCCTGGTGCACAGTGACGAACCCTTCGCGCGGCTGATGACGCAGGGCATGGTGCTCAAGGACGGCAGCAAGATGTCCAAGTCCAAGGGCAACACCGTCGATCCGCAGGCGCTGATCGAACAGTACGGTGCCGATACCGTGCGCCTGTTCATCATGTTCGCTTCGCCGCCGCAGATGTCGCTGGAATGGTCCGATGACGGGGTAGAGGGGGCTTCACGCTTCCTGCGCCGCTTGTGGCGGCTGGTTTCGTCCCACGTCAATGCCGGGCTCCCCGGCGCCGTGGACGTCAAGGATGCCAGCGAGGCAGGCCAGGTCCTGCGCCGCCAGATTCACCAGACCATCAGCAAGGTTAGTGACGACATCGAACGGCGCATGCAGATGAATACGGCCATTGCCTCGGTGATGGAGCTGATGAACGCGGTAAGCCGCTTCGATCCTGCATCGGAGGCCGACCGCAGCGTGGTGCATGAAGCGCTCAATACGGCCTGCCTGCTGCTGTCGCCCGTCGTGCCCCACATCACGGCGGAATTGTGGCAGGCGCTGGGCAATGAAGATGAAATTCTCAATGCGCCCTGGCCCGCAGTCGATGAGTCGGCACTGGTCGAAGACGAAACCCAGTACATCGTGCAGGTCAACGGCAAGCTGCGCGACCGCATCATGGTGCCGGCATCGGCCGACAAGGACGAGATCGAGAAACGCGCCATGGCCAGTGATGGCGTACGGCGCAACATCGATGGCAAGACCGTGCGCAAGGTAATCGTGGTGCCGGACCGGCTGGTAAATATCGTTGCCAACTGAATCGGCCAACACCGTCCTGACATTGCCATGTCCTGCCGGTATACTTTCGCGCTACAACAAAGACCAGACTGGAAAATACTAATGAAACGCTTTGCACTGATACTCACACTCAGCCTGAGCCTGGTGACCGGATGCGGATTTCACCTGCGTGGCAAGATCGATCTGCCCGACTCGCTCAGTACGCTGTACGTCAAAGCGCCGCAGGTCGAACTGCGGGACGAACTGGGAGACGCGCTGCAGACGAGCGGCGCTACAGTCGTCAAGAGCGCTACCGCAGACAGTGCAACGATCAACATCGAAACCGCACGCTACCGTCGTGAAGTGCGTACCGTCGATGAGCGCGGTAAATCCACCGGTTACATTCTGTTCCTCGACGTCGACTATTCCGTTGTCGACAATCAGGGTAATACGGTGGTCAAGAAGACGCGCACCAGCGCGCGGCGCGACTATACCTTCGACGATACCCAGGCCCTTGTTGCCCAGCGTCAGGAAGAAATACTTCGCCAGGAACTGCGCGAAGATGTCTCACAGGCCATCCTCAGGCGCCTGGCCCGGGTCAAGTAACCACACGTCCAGCCCACTGCCGCAATGCGTTTAGACTGCGGGCAAATTGCCAGGCGTAGCGGCCCGCTGGCGCCTGTAACGCTGCTGTTCGGTGACGAACCGCTGCTGGTCGAAGAAGCGAGTGATCAGCTGCGTGCTGTAGCCATCGAACAGGGTTATACCGAACGCACCAGGCTGATGGTCGAGAAAGGCTTTGACTGGAACGAGCTGATCGAGTCCGGCCAGAGCCTGTCACTGTTTGCCGAGCGACGCCTGATCGAACTGCGTCTGCCAACGGGCAAGCCCGGTGCCGAGGGCGGAGCGATACTGGCCGGCCTGGCAGAAAATCCACCTGAAGACACTATCGTCATTGTGATTAGCGGGCGTATTGATTCGAGTGGTCAGAAAACAAAATGGTTCAAAACCGTCGAGAAGCACGGCCTGGTCGCCGCTGCTCCGGAGCTCAAGCCGGAAGCCTTCCCGGGCTGGCTGAAGCAGCGCATGACCAGCCGCGGTTTGCAGCCCGACGAAGAAAGCATCGCATTGCTGAGCTACTACTTCGAAGGCAACCTGCTCGCCGCTGCTCAGGAGATAGACCGGCTGCAGCTGCTGATGGGCGAAACCGGCGATGGCATCAGCCAGCAGGAAATGCTGCGCGAGTCGGTATCGGATAATACACGCTTCAATCCCTTCAACTTTATCGATGCCTGCGTGCAGGGCGACAGCAAGCGCACGCTACGCATGCTGGACGGGCTGCGCGGCGAGGGCGAGCCGTCAGCGCTGGTGCTGTTCCTGCTGGCAAAGGAGATCCGCAACATGACCCTGCTGGCCTGGGAGATCAACCGGGGTGCCCGCCAGGACGATGTCTTCCGACGCTATCGCGTCTGGAAGAACCGGCAGAGAGTCGTCGCCGCCGGGTTGCGGCGGCATGGCTATGACAGCTGGCGCAGTATGCTGCGGCAGGCTGCCCGGCTTGATAAAATCATGAAAGGGCGTGCCACAAGCGAGAGCCATGACGTCTGGTTCGACATCGA
Organism: Arenicellales bacterium; assembly: GCA_029287965.1. Lineage (GTDB taxonomy): Bacteria > Pseudomonadota > Gammaproteobacteria > BMS3Bbin11 > BMS3Bbin11 > JARFQC01. The sequence continues at coordinate 3,745 of JARFQC010000021.1, read as the reverse complement.
AAGGCTATCCCTGCGAATTTGCGGAACACAGGTCTAGAGAGAACAATGGAAAATCAGTCTGTACAGGATTACATGCAGCAGCTCGGCCGCCAGGCGCGTGCTGCAAGCCGATTGGCCAGCAGTGCGGACAGCGGGTTGCGTGATATGGCTTTGCTGGCCGTCGCGACAGCACTTGAAGACTCAGCCGGAACCCTCGCCGTCGAGAATGCCAGGGACCTCGACAGCGGCCGCGAACACGGCCTCGAACCGGCACTGCTAGACCGCCTTGAACTGACCCCGGAACGCATTGCCGGAATGGCCGAGGGTCTGCGCCAGATTGCCGCGCTGCCCGATCCGATCGGCGAGATTACCGACCTCGGTTACCGCCCCTCCGGTATACAGGTCGGCAAAATGCGCGTGCCGCTGGGTGTCATCGGCATCATTTACGAATCTCGCCCGAATGTCACCGCCGATGCCGCTGCCCTGTGCCTGAAATCGGGCAATGCGACGATCCTGCGTGGCGGTTCAGAGGCCATCCATTCCAACCTGGCCATATCGCGCTGCATGGCGGCTGGCCTGGCCGACGCCGGGTTGCCCGAACACCTCGTGCAAGTTATCAACACCCCGGACCGTGCGGCAGTCGGCGCACTGCTGACCCTGGACGACTACGTCGACGTGATTATTCCGCGCGGCGGCAAGGGACTGATCGAACGCGTCATGAGCGAGTCGAGCATCCCGGTCATCAAGCACCTGCACGGTGTCTGCCATGTTTATATCGACGGTGCCGCAGACAGGCAGAAAGCCATCGATGTTGCGTTCAACGCCAAGACCCAGCGTTACGGCACCTGCAACACTATGGAGACCCTGCTGGTGGCCGAATCCGCGGCGGCGGATATTTTGCCCGAACTGGCCGACAAGTACAGTGCGGAAGGCGTGGAACTGCGCGGCTGTGAACGCACCTGCGCCCTGCTCGACGGAATCAATGCCGCGACCGAGGAAGACTGGGACGAGGAATACCTTGCCCCCATCCTGGCGATACGCATCGTTGACGACATCGATGCCGCGATGGCGCACATTGAACAACACAGTTCCCAGCATACCGAGGCCATCATCACCCAGGACTTCGACCTGGCCCGGCGCTTTCTGCGCGAGGTGGATTCCAGTTCGGTCATGGTCAATGCCTCGACCCGGTTTGCCGATGGCTTCGAGTACGGGCTGGGTGCGGAGATCGGCATCAGTACGGATAAGCTGCATGCCCGTGGCCCGGTCGGTCTTGAAGGCCTGACCTCGCAGAAATTCGTCGTCCTTGGTGACGGTCATATCCGCAAGTAGGTCACAACGACCCGGACTGCTGCACGAAACGCTCTGCCGTCACTGCAGGCGGCTTTACGCCGGGATGAACAGATTTCAGGTGCTTCGCTTAGCCCATGCCCGGTTGCGCCTCAATACCCGCTGCGCACACTTTTCACCGGTTTCTCCGGCAGCTTGAGCCATGCATAAACTGACCTGCCTGTTCGGCGGTACCTTCGACCCGATTCATTACGGGCATTTAAAGCCGCTCGTCGAGCTGCAGCAGCATTGCAGCTGCGAGGAAGTGCGCATTATCCCTGCAGCGGTACCACCGCACCGCCCGGCACCGGTTGCGAGTACGGCGGATCGCCTGGCCATGTTGCGCCTCGCACTTGCAGAATACCCCGGCTTCACCCTGGACAGCTGCGAACTCGACCGCGACGGACCGTCTTACTCGGTGCTCACTTTGCAGGCGCTGCGGGCATCGATGCCGGATGCCGCGCTGTGCCTGGTCATGGGCAGCGACGCGTTTGCCGGTTTGCCCACGTGGTACCATTGGCAGGAGATTCCCGAGTTGTGCCACATCATCGTTATCGAGCGACCCGGCGAGGCAGCTGCCGGCGCGCAGCACTGGGCGCAGCAGCGGCTGGTTGAACATGTGCAGAGATTGCGAACGACAACAGCCGGATTTGTCCTGCCGCTCCGGCTGACGCTGCTCGATACATCCGCCACGGACATCAGGCAGCGCCTGGCGACCGGGCAGGATGTAAAAGGAATGCTGCCGGAGAGTGTGCTGGATTACATCAGGGAGCAGGGGTTATACCTATCTTCGATTTAAAGCTGAAGGCACCCTTGTAGGCGGGACGGCCTCGTCGCGATTTACATGAGTCAGAACACGATTCTCGGCGACGACTGCATGGATGCAGGAGGTAGAGTAACGCAGGGAGCAGTTACCGAGACCGTTGCGCCCGCAGGCACTGGATACATCGAAATAATATGAACCATGGAGACATCACCAACCATGCAAGCTGAAGAAGTACGCGACGCCGTCATTGCAGAGCTCGAAGACGCCAAGGCACAGGATATCAAGGTCATGGACGTCGTCGGGCTGACGGACATTACCGACTACATGATCCTCGCCACCGGTACATCCAGCAGACACGTCAAGTCGGTCGCCGACAAGCTGGTCGAAGGCATGAAAAAACGCGGTCACCGGCCGCTTGGCATCGAAGGTACTGAAGACGCGGAGTGGGTGCTGATCGACGTTGATGATGCCATCGTGCACATCATGCAGGCCGAGGCGCGCGAGTTTTATGACCTGGAAAAACTCTGGGGCGAAGAACTGCGCCACCTGGTCGAAACATCACGGGAAAGCTGATGGCTGTTCCCCCTGCCTCACCCAAGCGGCGTTAAGCCTCTCCCCGTTGCCATCGAATAGGTCCCTCCTGTGCGCATACACATCATTGCTGTCGGCAAGCGTATGCCATCATGGGTAACTAGCGGATACGAGGAGTATGCCCGGCGCATGCCGCGCCACTGCGATATCCAGCTGCATGAAATCAATGCCGGGCACCGCGGCAAGAATGCCGACCTGGCGCGAATCAATCGCGACGAGGGAGAGCGTCTACTGGCGGCGATTCCCGCCGGTGCACGGGTCATCGCGTTGGAGCGCAGCGGCCGCAGCAAAACCACTGAAAACCTCGCCACTGCACTGGACGGCTGGATGCTTGAAGGCCGCGACGCAGCCTTCCTGATTGGCGGTCCTGAAGGGCTGTCGCAAGCATGCCAGCAGCGCGCCGACGAAATCTGGTCGTTGTCCGGGATGACCATGGCCCACCCTGTCGTACGCGTGGTCCTGGCCGAACAGCTGTACCGGGCCTGGAGTATCCACGCCGGCCTGCCTTACCACCGGGGCGACGAATGACTCCGCCGCATCTGTACCTCGCCTCCGCGTCGCCACGCCGCCGCGAACTGCTCGACCAGGTGGGCATAAGCTATGAGCTCATTGGCGGCCTGGACGTCGACGAATCCCGGTTGTCCGACGAAACACCGGAGGAATATGCCGTGCGGCTGGCGTGCGAGAAGGCGCGTGCGGGCCAGGTAGCACTGGCAGAGCGAGCTCCTCCCACGGCCGTCGTGCTCGGCGCTGACACCTGCATCGCGCTCGATGGAAATATACTCGGCAAACCTGTGGACAGGGATCACGGGCTGGCCATGCTCGCTGAACTGTCAGGCCGCAGCCATGAAGTGCTGACCGCAATCTGCCTGCTGCAGGGAGAGACATCCCGCACTGCCCTGAGTCGCAGCGTGGTAGCGTTCGCGCCGCTGGAAGCGGTCGACATCGTGGCATACTGGGATACCGGCGAACCGGTCGGCAAGGCCGGAGCCTATGCCATCCAGGGACAGGCTGCGCGTTTCATCACCCGGCTGGAGGGCAGTTATTCGGGTGTAGTAGGATTGCCTGTATACGAATTAT
>JARFQC010000001.1 GCA_029287965.1 Arenicellales bacterium | reverse complement strand
CATCATCAAGATCAGGTCGTACCAGTATTAACGACCATAAACCGATGGAGTGAATGTCAGTCACTTGACCCTTGTAGGTACCGGCAGGCACGACCATATTCTGCAGGTGCGGATGCTTTTCAAGGATTAGCTCGATCTGTTGCTGAGAAGGCGGAATAAATCTTCCACCAGTTGGACCATTGGCAACTTTTACAAATCCGGGCCAACCGATACCTGCACCCCACAAGGCCGCCGCCTTCCCGTCGAGCACCAGCTTCGGGCCTTCCGCTGCCTTCTTGAGTATGATCTGCTGGAAGTCCTTGTCCGGCTCCAGCCCCAGGCCATCCAGTACATCATTGACCAAAATACGCAGTCCGGATGCCCGGGTACCAAATGCTATCGGGTGACCTTTCAGATCTTCGATGCTTTGATAGCTCGAGTCACCTCGCACCACGAACATGCCGGGATTCGGGTACATGACTGAAAGCACCTTGAGATTCGCTTGTGGCCGCCCGATCCCGTCCAGGGCGATACGTGCAGCGTTACCCTCGACCTGGCCGACATCAACTTCGCCCGCCTCGAGAAGTTTGAGGTTCTGCCGGCTACCCCTGGTAGCCAGAACGTCGACATCGAGCTTGCTATCCGTGGCCTCGATCACTTCCGCCAGGGCTTTACCGAACAGCTGAAACCCACCCCCCGCAGTTGCAGTGGCCCAGCTGACCTGGGGTAGTTCACCCGCCATTGAGAACGGTGAAATCATCAAAGCCAATATCAGGAAAACGGTGGGTATTGTTTTCATATGCCCTCCTACCTCGGTACGTTGCAAAGGTTTTGTATAACACTCAGTACTGAATTCGTACTCAACATGCACTCACGACTTCAAAACACGATTAAGCTCAATAAGATTAGGTAACAGAAATCTTGACCGCTGTCTGGAGATTATAAGGTTTCGGGTTTGTTACGAATCCCCATGATTAACGTTAGTAGGGCAGGTAAAAATGTCAGGGTAACGATGGCGGTGCCGACCAGTCCGAACAGCACGATCACGCCGACACCTCGATAGAGTTCCGTCCCCTCGCCCGGGATAAAGACCAGTGGAGCCAGTCCGCAGACAGTGGTCAATGTGGTCATGGCGATGGGGCGCAGGCGAATTGCAACGGCATTACGGACCGCTTCACGTGCATTCATTCCCAGCTTGCGCGCGTTCACCATGGACTGGTGTACGATGAGTATGGGGTTGTTCACCACCGTGCCCATCAGGATCAGGAAACCGAGCATGGTAATCATGTCGAAAGGCTGATGTATCTCCGGGTAGCCAACCGCTGGTAGCCACTGACCCAATGCGTTCATCAACCAGAGCCCCACGATGCCCGAGGCAATGCCAAGTGGTATGGTGGTCATGATGATGAGGGGGTATCCCCAGTGTGAGAAGATTGCAACGAGAATGAGGTAGATGATTACCAGGGCCACCAGGTAATTTGATGTCAGTGATTCCCTGGTGGACTCGAGTTGATCGCTTGCTCCCGAGATCAGGATTTTCACATCTCCTGGAACAGCACCACTTTCCTGCAAATAGTTCACTACTTCCTGCTTGACGATTCCAAGGCCGGTTTCCAGTGCTATCCCATCTGGAGGAATGATGTTCATGGTCACGGTGCGCTTGCCATCAACCCGTCGGATATCGCTGGTATCTACTGTCTCATTGATGTCGGCGACATACTCCAATTGAATTATCGCGTCGGAAGGCGTGTATATCGGGATCTGGTTAAGCGTCTCCAGGGAAGCATTTTTTCCTGCTGCGCTGTACAGGTATATATCGATCTTGTCATCATCGAGGAAGAACTCGTCCACGAATGCACCATCAGTCATGGCCGCAATGGTAAAGCCCAGATCACGATTGGACAGCTGCAGCTGCTCGAGCCGTTGCCAGTTAGGATGAATCTCTACCAGCGGCTGCGACAGGGTCAGGGTCGAGGGTTGCGAACGCACACGCGGCTTGTCGAACACCTCTTTTGCCCGGCGCTCGGCCATTCCCGCCACCTTGTAGATCGCCTGCAGGGAGGGGCCCGAAATATCCAGGTTTATGCTGCGCGTTCCACCGCTATTACTGGTTATGATAGAACCGCGTGTCACGAATGATCGCATGCCAACATAGGATTCAAACTTGCGATTGACTGCCGTCATCAGCGCCTTGATATGGGCGGGGTCTTTGGGCTGGGCAATAATGCGCAGGCGCGTCGCCTGAATGCTCAGGTTGAAGTAAAGCAATGCGGGTACATCGGCTTCACCTTTTTCGAACATTTGCGAATCATGCTCGAGAAATGGCATGAAGTACTCCTGCAGCTCTTCACCAATGTTCGCCATGGTCTCCAGGTTGTAACCCGTGGGCGGACTCATGCTGGCGAATATCTTCGGCTCCTCACCTTCCGGCAGGTACTCTGCCGGTGGCGTGAGGTAAACGACGATAGCGGTGCAAATGCCCAGTACGAGCACGACAATGGAGGCTTGATGCGACCGGGTCTGGGTGATCCAGTTGACCCGCTCGGTCAGGAACTCTTTCCAGCCCGGTTTTTCTTCGCGCCTGTTGTCCTGGCTGCCAAATACCCGTGCCGCGGCTGCAGGGATGACGGCAATGGCCACGATCATGGAAGCGACAATCGATGCGGAAATTGCAATCGCGACATCGGAGTAAAGCTGCCCGGCCTCTTCCTCGATAAAAACGATCGGTACGAATACCAATACCGTGGTCAGGGTAGATGCAAGCACCGCTGGCCATACCTTGCTGACACCATCGACCGCAGCCTTCCAGCGATCCAGTCCCTTACGCCAGGACAGCTCGATACTCTCAAGCACCACGATACTGTTATCCAGAGTCATACCGATGGCAAAGGCTATGCCTGCCAGGGAGATCACATTGATCGTCCGGCCCGCCATGACCAGTCCCATGAATGCGGCAATGGTACAGATCGGGATACCGATAACGCCGATCAAGGTAGCTCTGCCACTGCGCAAGAAGAGGAACATGACGAAACTCGCCAGCAATGCACCGATTGCCAGGTTGGTCCAGACGTTCTTGATTGATTCTTCTACATAGCCCACGTCATCTGCAATCAGGCGCATGTGCATTCCAGCGGGACGCAGAATCTCCTCGTTTATCGCCTCGACTTCAGGCATTAATGCCCTCTTTATGTCGATTACGTTTGAACCTGCTTGCCGACGGACCGACAGACCGATCACAGGCTGGCCATCGGTATAGGAGTAGCGGCTGATTTCAAAGTGGTCGAGTCGTACCTCAGCCACATCACCAAGTCGAAGGACCGCATCACCCTGTTGATCAATGATCAACTGTTCAAGGTCTTCCACATCTCTAAAACGACCGATGGTGCGCAGCAGGTAACGTCGCTTGCCTGCTTCGATTTCACCACCGGATACGTCACGGTTACGCTGTTGGATGGCATCGCGCACCTGCCCGGTGGTGAGATTGCGCTCTGCAAGCCTGGCCGGGTCTATAAGAATCTGTATCTGGCGATCGGCACCGCCATACACGGAAATCTCGGAGACGCCGGGAACGGTTTCCATGCGCGCAGCGACATTGTCCCGGATGTAATCCTGCATGGGCACCATGTCCAGGCCGCGCGGATTGCCTGGCAGTGGCATGACCCTGAAGTACATGAACGAATTGGCCGAGAAAGACGTCGCATATATACGCGGTTCGTCGACATTGTTCGGATAGGAGGGTACCCGGCTCAGTGCATTGACAACCTCGATCAGCGTATCGTTGAGATTGATACCAAAAGGAAACTCCAGCTCGATTTGTGCCCGTCCGAACGAGGCGGATGAAATGATTCGCTGGAGTCCACGCACGCTACGGAGATGCTCTTCCTGCTCGATGAGTATCTCTTTTTCTACATCTTGTGGGGTGGCGCCCGGCCAGTTGGTGCGTATCGATATGGTGCGCACCTCCAGGTCAGGAATCATCTGCACAGGGATAGTAAAGGCGGCCAGGATACCCAATACCGCGATGATTAATGTGCCCACGGCAATCAGGATGCCGTGCTTGACCATGGCGTTGAACACTAGGTTATCCCCATGGCGGCCCTACTCGGACCGCTTGATGATGACTTTTTGACCGTTTCGCAATCCTTCATTTCCCTGCACCACGACTCTTTTGCCGGGAGCCAGGCCTTCACGAATTGCAATTTTGCCATTGAAGCTATAGCTGGTCTGAACCTGCTGTTCCGATACGGTTTCTCCATCACCAGTCGGATTTTCGTCGATTACCCACACGGTGACTCTTCCATCCGGATACCGGGTGAGTGCATCGCGATGAATGACAACACCTTGCTTGTTGGTGTCCAGCTGCAGAATGGCGCTGGCCGACATGCCGGGCGTTAGCGGTACATCACGGTCAAGCAGTTTTGTCCTGATCAGAAACGTTCGCGTGGTGGGATCCGTCACGGGTACGATAGCGTCCAGCTCAGCTTCGAAAGTTCGATTGGGCATGGAGTCCAGCCGGATATGAATTTTTGCAGCCTTGTCGAGTTTGGTGAAAACTGTCTGTGGGGCACGAAAATCGATCCGAAGATCTGCCAGACCGACCAGTTCAACCACCGGATCGCCGGGTTGAATCCATTCACCCTGCTCTACATGTTTTCGGCTGATTACTCCGTCAAAAGGTGATTTCAGCACATGACGTTCCAGTTCCGCTGATTTGATTTGCTGCTCGGCGCTAAATCGAAGCAGCTCGGCACTATCGATTCTTACCTCGGCTGCCAGTGATTCGTACTCGCTGGCGGAAATGTTCTGGCTTTTTACCAGCCTTTTCGCATCGGCCAGTCGCCGCTTGGCATCGGCAAGCTGCTGCCTGGCCTGCTCGGTGGCAGCTTTCGCTGCGTCGAGTGACAGGACTTTCAGGTCTGAGTTGAGGCGCAGGATCTCGTCGCTCACACTGAGGCGGTCACCCAAATCGACTGAAACGCTCTCGATGAATCCGCTGACTTCGGTCGAAAGCTGAGTAATACGGGGTGAAGTCACTGTACCAGTCAGCGAGACTTCTTCTACCAGCGTTGTCTGTTCTGACATATCCACGATTACAACCGGCAAGCGTGGTTGTGCACTGGCTGGAAGGATAATGTTCAGTGCCAGCGAGAAGAGTACAAACCCGCTGCTGATTCGGTGTAGGCGGCGCTCAAGGCCAGTTGTCTTTATCATGGAATCCAGGGCAGATTGGGACTGAACATGTGTTTGAAATATATCACGGGCACAGGCCAGCAAACGCGAAAAATCCATACGAGATAAAGCGGTTTAGTGGGACGGGCAATCAAAGCATGCAGGACATGTCGTGGAGTACCTGTTGATCCACTATTTATTTGAGTAACTTACGGCGGCTTTGGCTGGCTCTTGTGTCTGTCATTTCATTTCCCCTGCATTAGTTATCCGAATCAGGGTAGCCCCACTAAAATTGTGAATTCAACCGGGTTTATTACTCATATATACCTCCGTGTACTTTTATCGAGTGTGATTAGAAGTCTCAATTAGTCGGTTGCCGACCTCCACGCTTGGGTATTCGCTCCACCTGGCTGGACGGCAGCAGACATCCAAATAATTTGCCTGAACTAAGAAAAAAGAGGCACTTCGACAACCAATGACAATCATGTTTTCTGCCACGGCCAGCGTCCCGTCATTTCAAGTACCGTGGTCCAGCTAAGAATAGTGCGGATTAACACCATGATTGTAAGAAAGGCCATGCCTGTAAAAGTTGGATCAACGGAGATCGTTTTTATGATGGTTGCGGCAACAAGAATTTCCAAACCGATCAGGATACTGCGTCCGAGTGATTTACGATATTTCCTTATTGCAGGTAACACGTCCTGTTTCCACATTTCTTCAAAGCATCGTATCGTGGATATAATGAAGCCTGCCAGGATTGCAGCAGCACCGGCAATTTCCAACAGGTCGGCGAGTAAACCCAGGGCCTGTGAGATCTGCTCAGGCATTTTTCTCACTAGTGCCCGATAACTGCCAGGGCCAACGTCCTTCAGCTTCTAGCGTCAGCGTCCAACTTAACACTGTTCGAATGACGACGATAAACCCAAGCATCGACAGAGAGGCATAGCTCGGTTTAGTGGTCATCGTCTCAATGACGTCTGCAAGAACAAGAATTTCCAGCCCCAACAACAGGCCACTGCCGAGTTCCTTTTTGAAACGGCTGAAGTTCTGCGCTAGATCGGCTTCCTTTAAATGAAATTGTCTTATATACCGCCACGCGGAGATAATGACACTGCAGACGATCACTGCCACAGCAAACAGAGCGATGGCCACACCGGCATGTTCCAGCAACCCCATTATGTGTTCAATCAACTTGTAGGCTCCAGATCAAGCGGTAATAAGTAGACATACCCCCGCTGCGTAGCGAGGGACACATCGACCTGAAATGCGTCAAATACTCCTTAGACACCGTTGGGCCAGCGCAACGGTGGAGTGGTGAACGGGGCTCGCGGTTCTGAGCGCCTAGTTAATCCGCTCTGGCGCAATCGCCAGACGAACTGATCGAAGCGGTCGCCGCCAAAGAAGGGCTCATCCTCTAACACCATCAGTGGAACGCCACCGTGACCGGTTCGCGCCATGCCCTCGGCGTTGTCGATCCAGTGCTGGTCGATTTCTTTGGGATTTTTCCGGATGTAGGCAATCGCCTCGTCGTGGTCGAGACCATCGACGCGATTCATATACTCTTTCACGTAATTTGGCCAGTGCCCCTTGGCATAATCTTCAGCGGCATTGGGGTTAGTCGGATGAACTACGCCGCTCCAGATCAGATAGGAGACCTGATTGACGAACTCGAGCGCTTTGCCCTGTTTCTCGGCATAGCAGGCCAGGCGCGTGAGCCAGAAGATGTAGGGCTGCTTCTCGGGCGGATGGGTCGAAAGCCAGTTATCGGGACCTGGAACCTTGTCGCCCGGGTTCCAGACCTGCCAGACCGGGTCGGGCACCGGAAAATTGAACGGTACGCCGAGGTACTTACCCTGACGCCGAGCATCCCAGACCGTATCGGGCACCTTGTAGGGAAGGCCGAATAGGCCGCCAGCCTTGCCGCTGCCGCCCTTGGTCGAGCGCACGGCCACCGGTAAGACGGGCCGGATGTTGACGTTGACATTGTAGTTCGAGTTCAGCCACACGAGGCGGTTCAATGTCAGATAGCTATACGGGCTGCGCATCGACCAGAAAACGTCCACTTCGATCGG
>JARFQC010000233.1 GCA_029287965.1 Arenicellales bacterium | reverse complement strand
TAAGGATGGCTATCATGGCGATACCAGCAAGATGTTCACCATCGGCAAGCCATCGATCCAGGCCAGCCGCCTGATCGACATCACCTATGAGTGCATGTGGAAAGGGATCGAACTGGTTAAACCCGGCGCTTCGCTTGGCGACATCGGGCATGTCATCCAGACGCATGCGGAAGGCAACCATTTCTCCGTGGTGCGTGAATACTGCGGTCACGGCATTGGCCGGGAGTTCCATGAAGACCCGCAGGTCCTCCACTACGGGCGCCCGGGTACCGGCGAACAACTCCGTGAAGGTATGACCTTCACCATCGAACCAATGATCAATGCCGGAAAGCCGGCGGTAAAATTGCTTGCTGACGGCTGGACGGTTGTCACCAAGGACCACAAGCTGTCCGCCCAGTGGGAGCACACGATACTTGTGACACCCGGTGGTTACGAGGTCCTGACACTGCGCGGTGAAGAACGCTGACCAGCATGCCTAAAGTCTCGCGCGGCATCCGGCAGGATGCCCTGCCCGATCCTGAATCGGCACAGCAGCTGTTCAGCGGTACGGAACCGGTGGCGCAGGGGATTCGCAACCTGCTCAAATCGGCACAGGATGCGCTGCAGAACGCGCAGGTCAGCGGTGCATCGAGCACGGCGATCATCAAGACCTGGACATGGTTTGTCGATCGCCTGCTGGTTACCATCTGGCGGCATTACACCGCGAACGAACCGGACACGGACTGCTGCAGCCTGCTCGCCGTAGGTGGATATGGCCGCGGGGAGCTTCACCCCGCTTCAGATATTGACCTGATGATCCTCGTGTCTGACAGGGGCCAGTCCGGCATAGCATCCGCCAGCGAACAGTTTTTACACCTGCTGTGGGATATCGGGCTCGACGTGGGGCACAGTGTCAGAACCGTACCGGAATGCATCGCCGAATCTGCCGACCTCACAGTGATTACCAACCTGATGGAATCACGATTATTGAGTGGTTCGCCTGCCCTGTTCGACGAGATGCAGGAAGCCCTGTCGCCGGAACGAATCTGGCCGGCTGATAAATTCTTCCGGGCCAAGCTGGTCGAACAGGAAAAGCGTTATAACCGGTTCGATGATACGGCCTACAAGCTGGAACCCAACATCAAGGAAAGCCCGGGCGGACTGCGGGACCTGCAGATGATCGGCTGGGTGACGCAGCGTCATTTCGGGTCACAATCCCTCGAAGAACTGGTCGAGCACGGCTTCCTTACCGAAAAGGAACACCGCAGCCTCATCCGCTGCAGAAATTTCCTCTGGAGGATACGCAACGGGCTTCACCTGCTCGCCAAACGTCGCGAAGACCGGCTACTGTTTGAACATCAACGGGTACTGGCTGAACAGTTCGGCTATGCCAACAAGGAAGGTAGCCTGGCCGTTGAGCAATTGATGAAACGCTATTACCGGACAGTCAAGGAACTCGGCCAGCTCAACGACATCCTGCTGCAGCATTTTGACGAGGAATTCATCGATGCGTCGGAATCAACGGTAATCAGCATCAACCGCCGCTTCAACTCCGTTGGCGGATACCTGGAAACCAGTCATGACAGTGTGTTCGAAAACCAGCCTTTCGCACTGATGGAAATATACATGCTGCTGCAGCAGAACGAAGACCTGAAAGGCATTCGCGCCGGTACGATACGCCAGATCCAGGCATCGCTGCACCTGATCAACCGGACCTTTCGCCAGGACCTGGCCTGCCGCTCCATTTTCATCCAGATGTTCCGCGACGGTGACGGCCTGACTGACGTACTGCGCAAGATGAACAAGTATGGGGTTCTGGGTGCTTACTTCCCGGCCTTCGGCCGCATCGTTGGCCTCATGCAGCACGACCTCTTCCATATCTACACGGTAGATGTCCACACCCTGTTCGTACTGCGCAACCTGCGCCGCCTGACAGTCCCGGAGTTCGCCGACGAGTTCCCGCTCGCCAGCAAGCTGATGCGCAATATTTTCAAACCGGAACGACTGTATCTCGCCAGCCTGCTGCATGACATTGCCAAGGGACGCGGGGGAGACCATTCCGTCCTTGGTGAAGGCATCAGCCGGCGCTTCTGCAAGCTGCATGATATGAGTGACTTCGATGCAGGTTTCGTTGCCTGGCTGGTGCGCAATCACCTCATCATGTCCTGGACGGCCCAGCGGCAGGACACCTCTGATCCGGAAGTGATCGACAGCTTCGCCCACAAGGTTGGATCACGTGAGAGACTGGACAATCTGTATCTGCTGACTATGGCAGACATGCGCGGCACCAGTCCCAAGGTCTGGAACGAATGGAAGAGCAAGCTGCTCGAATCCTTGTATCATGCCACGGCAAGAGCGCTGCGACGTGGCATCGGCTCGAGTGTCGATGATGCAGAGCGGGTTGCCGACAGGCGACAGGTACTGCATGAAAAACTTGTCCCGGAGCAAGTCAGTGAACCGGCGTTTTCCCGCTACTGGGAGTTATTCAGCGACGACTACTACCTGCGTTATAACCGGGAGGCAATTGAGTACCACATCAAAGCCCTGACAAATGCGGCCGCGATAGACCTGCCGCTGGTATTGGTGCGTTATTCTGAGCAATCTGGCAGTACTATAGTTCTGATCTTCGCACCGGAAGTACCACGCCTGCTCATCAATGCCGCGGCAGGCTTCGATCTGCTCAACCTCAACATTGTCGACGCGAGGCTGCATACCAGTCACACCGGTTATGCACTGCAGTCCTATGCTGTACTCGATGGCAGCAACTGTCCGATTACGGACGATGAAGCCATGCAGGACATTGGGCAGCAGATCAGGGAGCAACTGGTTAATCCGCAGAAAGGCAGGGATCCGCGCAAGGCCTACGTACCACGTTCTATCAAGCAGTTTCCCACGCCTACCAGGGTCAAATTCTCAGAGGACCTGCGTGGTCAGACGACAGTCGAACTCGTAACACAGGATCGCCCGGGCCTGCTGTACCAGATTGCCAATGCTTTCTACACTTGTCGCATCAAGCTGCATAATGCACGCATTGCCACCTTTGGTGCCTATGTCGAAGATATATTCGTCGTCACTGACCTGTCAGACAATGCCGTGACCGATAAGGCAAAGCTGCATTGCATCGAGCAGGAGCTTGCCAGCCGTCTCGACGAACCCGAAACCGACAATGCAGTGAGCGCATCCTGATATGAACCCGCGCCTGGATGCATTGCAGGAATACCCATTTCAACGCCTTGGGCGCCTGCTCGACAACGCAACAGCGCCGGAAGGCAAGTCAAAGATTCTTATGTCGCTCGGCGAGCCCCGTCATGCCCCGCCTGATTTTATTCACGACATACTGGCCAGCGGCGGCGAGCTGTTGTCAGGTTACCCGGTAACACGTGGTGAACCCAACCTGCGCACAGCCATTGCCGGCTGGCTGGTCCGGCGGTTTGGCCTGCCGGATGAGAGCATCGATCCCGAGCGCCACGTACTGCCCACCAGCGGCAGTCGCGAAGCTATATTCTCTTTCATACAGGCCGCTGTAGGACGACGGGCTCACAGCCATACGCGCGTCGCCATGCCCAATCCTTTTTACCAGATATATGAAGGTGCGACCCTGATGGCGGGCGGTACGCCCTATTTCCTCAATACCCTGGAGGAAAACGACTGGCTGCCTGACCTCGACCGGGTACCGGATGAAGTATGGGATCAGACCCAGTTGCTGTTGCTCTGTTCCCCCGACAATCCGACCGGAGCCGTGATCCCCGCCGAGACCTATCGCCAAGCGCTGGACCTGGCCGAACGTCATGATTTCATCGTTGCTGCCGATGAGTGCTATTGCGAACTTTACCGCGACGAATCATCGCCACCTGCAGGACTGCTGCAGGTTGCGGCTGACAGCGGCAATGATGGATACGAGCGCTGCATCGTTTTTCACAGCCTCTCGAAACGCTCAAATTTACCCGGGCTGCGCTCCGGCTTTGTCGCCGGCAACGCAGATTTGCTGGATGCCTATTTCAAGTACCGCACCTATCACGGTTGTGTCCCCAACCGCCTGACTCAGGCGATTTCTACTGCGGCCTGGAACGATGACGAGCATGTCGCCCTGAACAGGGCCGTGTATCGTGATAAATTCAGCACCGCTATCGAGATACTCGAACCGGTGCTGAAGCTTAACTTGCCTGCCGCAGGGTTTTACCTGTGGCCGCAGACACCACAAGACGACGAGACATTCGCGCGTGATTTATACGCGGCGGAGCATGTCGTCACCCTGCCCGGACGTTACCTGGCGCGAGACACGGCAAACGGTAATCCGGGCAGAAACAGGGTGCGTATGGCACTGGTCGCAGAACCTGAAGTCTGCGCCGAAGCAGCCAGGCGGATCCGCAGCTTTATAGAACGATCATCGTAAATGCGAAGGAAGCAAATAAAATGGAAGACCTGAAAAAACAGATTGAAGAAGCCTATGAACAGCGCGCGGAAATCACACCGCGCACAGCGGCCAGCCATATCAAGGATGCGGTCTACAGCAGTATTGAAATGCTCGACAATGGCACCGCAAGGGTTGCTGAAAAGAAAGACGGTGACTGGATCGTCAACGACTGGCTGAAAAAGGCTGTTCTGCTCTACTTCCGTATTGAAGACAACAGCTTCATCAAGGGTGGTTTCACGAATTATTTTGACAAGGTTCCTTCCAAGTTCAGCGACTACAATTCGCATGACTTCCGCCAGGGCGGATTTCGCATCGTTCCTCCCGCCACGGCCAGGCTGGGATCATACCTGGCACCCAATGTCGTCATGATGCCCAGCTATGTCAACATTGGCGCTTATGTCGATGAAGGCACCATGGTAGACACCTGGGCAACCGTAGGCTCCTGTGCGCAAATCGGCAAGCATGTGCATCTAAGCGGCGGCGTGGGCATTGGCGGTGTACTTGAACCGTTGCAGGCATCACCTACTATAATCGAAGACAACTGTTTCATCGGTGCCCGTTCAGAAGTTGTTGAAGGCGTCATCGTTGAACAAGGCGCCGTTCTCGCCATGGGCGTATTCATCAGCCAGAGCACCAAGATATTCAATCGTGAAACGGGTGAAATCAGCTATGGTCGCGTTCCTGCCTACTCGGTTGTAGTACCCGGCACACTACCTTCCAAGGATGGCAGTTACAGTCTCAACTGCGCTATTATTGTCAAGCAGGTCGATGAGCGTACACGCAGCAAGGTAGGCATCAACGAACTGCTCAGAGACGCCTGATAACGAGTACGGAACATTCATGGCAGACGACATCATACTGGCCGGCATCACGACCTGCGATACCGTTCGCAAGGCGCAGCGCTGGCTTGAAAACCATGGCATCGTTTATACCTTTCTTGATCTCCGGTCAGATGCATTCGTGCGTCACACGCTCGGTGAATGGATGGAGCAGGTCGACTGGTCCGACCTGCTCAACAAGCGCAGCACTACCTGGCGCAACCTTGACGACGATGAACGTGAAGACCTGGACGAAGCCAGGGCCATGTCACTGATGATGAAGCATCCCACCCTGATTAAACGCCCCATACTTCATTATGGTGACATCATAGAAATCGGATACTCGCCCGATCGCTACGAAGAACTTCTTACCAACTGATTAATGATTGCAGACACTCTCGAGCTTGTGTACGAGCTTGTCAGCCGGGATTCAGTAACACCCGATGACAAGGGCTGCCAGGCACTGATCTGTGAACGCCTGGAAAAGCTCGGCTTCCACTGCGAACACCTGCGCTATGGCGATGTCGACAATCTCTGGGCGACGCATGGCAGCGGTGAACCGTTGATGGTATTTGCCGGGCATACAGACGTTGTCCCGCCAGGCCCGCCGGACAGCTGGGCCAGCCCGCCTTTCCAGCCGGCAGAGCGTGAAGGAAAACTCTACGGCCGCGGTACCGCGGACATGAAGACCTCGATAGCCGCATTCGTCACGGCCATCGAATCCTACCTCTCCGACAATCCGGATCATCGCGGCACCATTGGCCTGCTTATTACCTCGGACGAGGAAGGCCCGGCTGTAGACGGTACGGTAAAGGTCATGCAGCACCTTGGTGAACAGGGCAGCCAAATTGATTACTGCATCGTCGGAGAACCCTCTTCCGTGAGTAAGCTCGGCGACACGGTCAAGGTAGGCCGACGCGGTTCACTCAATGGCTACATGACCATTCATGGTACCCAGGGGCATGTCGCCTACCCGCACCTGGCGGACAACCCGATTCATAATGCCGTGCCGGCGTTAACCGAGCTGTCTACGACCGAGTGGGACCAGGGCAACGAGTTTTTCCCGCCGACCACGTTCCAGGTGTCCAACCTCAACTCCGGGACCGGCGCTGAAAACGTCATACCCGGTGACGTATCCCTGAAGTTCAACTTCCGCTTCTCGTCAGAATTGACCGAGCAGGAACTGATCGACAAAACGACTGCAATATTCGACGGCCATGATCTTGATTACTCCCTTGACTGGCGTCTGTCGGGCAATCCTTTCCTTACCCGCAAGGGCAGGCTCGTTACGGCCGTGCAGCAGGCCTGCCGTGAAGTGCTGGACGTCGAGACGGAACTGTCCACCTCGGGGGGGACGTCTGACGGCCGTTTCATTGCTCCCAGTGGTGCAGAGGTGGTTGAACTTGGCCCATGCAATGCGAGCATTCACCAGATTGACGAACACGTATACCTGACCGACCCGGAACGACTGGCACGCACCTACTGCCGGGTCATTGAACTCCTGCTTAACGATTAACGATGTCCGCAACTGACAAATACCAGCTGAAGCTGAAAAATATCCACCTCGAAATGGCGGGTGTTTCTGATATAGGCTGCAAGCGCGACAACAACGAAGACTACGTACAAATTATTCCGGACCATGGCCTTTGCGTGCTGGCAGACGGCATGGGCGGCCACCTGGCCGGCGAAGTCGCCAGCAGGATGGCCGTAGAAGGCACCATAGAGCAGATATGCAAAGGGCTTGAATACCAGGACAAGCAGCGCAGCGACATCTCCACCGCCCTGCCACTGCGGCGTCTGATGAAGGCTGCCATCGTCGATACCAACAGCGCCATAACCATACAGGCGGAAAACAATGCAACGCAGGCAGGCATGGGAACTACCATCGTGGCACTATTATTTCGCGACAACTGGTTTGTGCTCGGCAATGTCGGTGACTCACGCGGATACCGTCTTCGTGACGGTGAGCTAAGACAGTTAAGCGTCGACCACAGCTATGTTCAGGACATGGTCAAACGCGGCATGATGAGTCAGCAGGATGCGTCAGTGTCGCCCAAGCGAGGATTACTGACACAGGCGTTAGGCAATCCCGATGTCGATCCCAGTTTCACCAGCGGCTGCCCCCTGGCCGATGACTGTTTTCTATTGTGCTCGGACGGGCTGACCGAAGTCGTTAGCGACAAGCAGATCAAATCGATCCTCAAACGCTATGACAACCCGGCGGAAGCCGTTGAAGTTCTCATTGAAAAGGCTCGCAAGAACGGCGGGCCGGACAACATCACCGTTTGCGTCGTCCGGGTGCGAGACGAAGACGATTACTGATCCACGACTGCCCTGTCGTAATAGCGCAGACGGTACAACTTGCGTTCATGCGTTGCATCGTTGTCAAAACCACTCCTGTCATGCAGTACATTATTGCAAATCAGTCCCTGTCCGGGAGACAGGCGTGCATGCATGATGTAGGGTGAGTCAGAGCCAAGAAACGCTGTCAGGCAGGCTACAGCTTCACTCGTCAGTGCATCATCGCGCCAGATAATATTGCGCGCACGCGCCGTGTAACGCATATGCAGAGCACCATTATCCACTACCGAGAAAACTGGCCCGGTGCGGTCCGGTCGCAACTCCTTGCCATTGACGATGTTTGCCGGAATGGTCATCACCGAGGGGTGCAGTAAGGCACTGATGTAGGCAGGATCGCTGTCGCGCAGGTGTATGTACGCGATTTCATGGTCGATCAGTGCGTTCGCCCCGCCCCTGGCCGCATCCTGCACGCAGTACAGCACCATACCCAGAATTTTGCGTTCCTCGGTGTTGTAGTAGCCGTCCGTGTGCCAGTGCAGCGGCTTATTCGAATAGGGTATGTATCCACCACGCCATTGCCCTTCCCGCACGGTGAGCTCGCTTACACCGTCCTGGTCCGCACCCATATTATGGTCCAGGCGGACCATGTTGTACTGACGCCCGAGATTCAGCGTCGCGATCTTGGGATTATCTTTTGCCTGTGCCGAGTCCCATATAGCCATGTTTGCCCGGTTTAGACGATCACCGATTGCCCGGTATTCCTGCTCACTCAGCCTGACCGGGTCATTCACCTGCACGATTAATTCGTCGGCAGACTGTGGATAGGCATCCAGCTTCCTGTCTCGCCAGTCCAGGTACTCCTGCTTGCGTTCCAGGTCGGTAAAAAATGAGCTATCGGAGGACATGTGCCAGCATTAACCGCCCGTTACAGGCGGAAAGAACGCGATCTCGTGATCGGAATCGACCAGCTGATGTGTCAGTTCGACATAGTCCTGGTTGACCGCGCAAAGCACCTTGCCGGGAAGATTCTGCATATCCGACGACAGCTGCTGCCAGACAGTGTCGATGGAAATCCCGTCAGGCAGGTCGATCTGCAATTCACCGGTTCCCGCGGCCTCGCGCAGGCTGGCAAAAAACAGGATCTTCCTGATCATTCCGCCTGATCCTTCGGTTTACCGGAAAAGAACAGCAGCACGAGGTAACCCAGCAGCCCGGACAACAAGGACCCGACCAGGATACCCAGTCTATCCGCATTGAGGTTCGTCCAGCCCTCCTCGAAGGCCAGTGAGCTGATGAACAGGCTCATTGTGAAACCGATACCGGTCAGTACTGAGACACCGTACAGCTGCATCCAGTTAGCCCCGTCCGGCAATTTTGCCAACCCCAGCTTGATGGCTGCCCAGGCGAATGAGAACACCCCCAGCTGCTTGCCGATAAACAACCCCATCGCTATACCGAAGGGCTCCGGAATCATCAGTGCTTCGAGGCTCATACCGTGCAGCGGAATACCTGTATTGGCGAAAGCGAATACCGGAAGGATGATGAATGCGACAGTCGGATGCAGATCATGCTCGAGGTTACGCAGTGGCGAATGTTCTTCGCCACCCGGGTGTCTGAGTGGAATCGTAAACGCGAACAAAACGCCTGCGATGGTTGCATGCACACCTGATTTCAACACGGCGGCCCACATGATGATGCCGATGACGATATACGACGTGAGCCGCATCACACCACGCCAGTTCTGCAGGATCAGAACCATGTAGGCGCCGCCGGCCACCACCAGTGACAGGGTTGAGATCTCTACAGAGTAAAATACCGCGATGATTATGATAGCCACCAGGTCATCGATGATGGCCAGCGTAAGCAGAAATAACTTCAGCGAGACGGGTACCCGGTTGCCGAGTAATGACAGCACACCCAGCGCGAAGGCGATATCGGTGGCAGTCGGGATCGCCCAACCGCGCATGGCGTTTGGATTATCGTAGTTGAAATAGGTAAACACCAGTGCAGGTAAGACGACACCACCCACCGCGGCTACAGCCGGTAAAACAACTTTTTTCGGGTCCGATAATTCACCCTCGAGGACTTCCCGTTTCACCTCGAGTCCGACGAGGAAGAAGAACACGGCCATCAGACCATCATTGATCCACAACAGAAGTGGCTTGGCTATTTCGAAATCACCAATTCGGATTTCAAGCGGAATGTACAACAGGCTTTTGTACAGCGGCGCAAAATCAGAGTTGACCACTATCATCGCCAGAAACATGGCGAATACCAGCAGGATGCCTCCAGCTGATTCCATGCGCATGAAATCACGAACGGCATTGACGATCATTGAGCTGCTCCGTTGTTTAATATGGTACCCGGGGCCGGAATCGAACCGGCACGGTGTTGCCACCGAGGGATTTTCTTACCAGCTACAGTTTTCACTGCTGCGTTCACTTAAAACGCATTTGTGGCCTGGACTTTCTCTTTACCGTATCATGGGTATACACCCCTGACGTAGGCAGGAGCCGTCAAGTCTCTACACTTTCACATGAGCAATTGCCGTGAAGCTCTACAAGTACTCCCTGGAGGAACTCATTGATGCTGTAAAATCATCTACATCGATGAGGCAGACACTTATTAAACTAAATGTCGCTCCCTATGGTGGTAACTATGATGTACTCAGGAAGGCAATCAGTAACTTCAACCTGGATACATCTCACTTCACAGGCCAAGCATGGAACAAAGGCAAGAAACTTTCGCCAAGAATTGCCACATCAAAATACCTGAACAACGAAATCCCAATTCAATCCTACAAGCTAAAAAACAGGCTACTAGTAGAAGGTCTAATGGAACACAGGTGTGAGATGTGCCAAAAAACTACCTGGCTTGGTAACTCGATACCTCTCGAACTTGACCATATTAACGGTGACAATACAGACAATCGAAGAAACAACCTCCGCTTACTCTGTCCAAACTGTCATGCACTTACTCCTACCTACAGGAGCAAGAATCGCTCAAAAGCTTAGCTCGGGATTGCCACCACCATGACGTGCTGAGGTTTCCCCGAATTTGACTCCATTCACGTCAGCCGTTTCCTGGCTGAGTGCTCAATTTACTTAAGTCCCTTGCGTCTACCAATTTCGCCACCCGGGCATGGTTGCGAAGCGCAATTATACATAGGCTTTTCTTATGTTTCGATGGCCTGGGAACAGAAATCTAGCTCAGGATGTGCATTGATATGATGGTTGCCGCAACAATGGACCAAAAAAAACAAAACCGGTAATCCATGGATATCTGAATGCCGAGCTTATCAGCTCGATGGCATGTTCAACTGGTGCATCTAAATTACCTGGAAATCAATTCTAGATAAATAAACTCAAATCCGACTTTTGTGCCTGCACAAGATAGGAAGCTGCACCCACCCATTCCGTGACTTCAGGTATGAAGTCCTCCTGATCGTAGCCGAATAAATCCACGGTCATCTGGCAGGCGAATATATTCACTCCCGCCTCTATACACAGGGACCTCAGGTCTTCGATGCTCGCCACGCCTTTTTTATCTATCGTTTTCTTCATCATGGAGGTGGCAAACTGCTCAAATCCCGGGACATTGCTCATGACAATATTGGGCACTTGCCAGCGAATATGCTGAAACCAGTCCGGGCCAATCGGCATTTCCATTGGCATGGCTGGATTACCGAGCGGAGATACTGAAAGATCCAGCTGCCTTTTCAGTATTTCCAATCCATAAAATGTAAAAAATATCGAAACATTCCATCCGAGGGCAGAAGCTGTAGATGCCAGGATCAATGGTGGATAAGCCATATCAAGTGTACCCTTGCTGGCAATCAATGACAGTGAAGGTGTTTTTGCTCCTTCCCACTCCTGCATTTTCTGCGCAAATCTCAGGTCAAACAATTCGTTGAACTGTTCATTGCCCGGTAATTGAATATCTTTTGCTTTTTCATCTTGCATGGCTTTTACCTTTGCCCAGGGCATGATGCATCATCGTTTCATATATTTTAAAAATTAGTCTTTGATTTAGGTCATATTTTATTGTTTTCCTTACCTGGCCGATAACAGCCAGTTGCTCATTTCAACAATCAAATATCAGGGCAGACGTTAAAAGACAATTTAACTATGGCTATTGCAAGACAAAACAGAACATCACACATAAGAAGAGCTAGTTTCCGCGAAGTGCGTTAAGCATATAATTTATAGAATAATTACTGAATCATTTATTTATACCTGCAGAGATATACCGGGTTTAATTTAATTATTTGCTAAATAATTAAATTTGATATTAAAATACATTTCCTTTTAACTAATTTTATAAATAATTATGGTTCAAAAACGTAAAAAAGAAATTAATGCCCTACGCAAACAGATTGCCAAACTCGAAGCCATCGAGGAACGTGAAGCACAAATTAAGGATACCGTTAAAAAGGTATACAAGGACTTTAAAGCCCAGGCATCAAAAGCCGGCGTGACACTCGAAGAAGTTCTACGTGCTCACACTCGTGAAGTTTCTCGAGTCATGGATAAAATTACGGGTACAACTGAAGCAGGTGCAGCACCTAAACGCGGAAAGAAGAAGGCAACCCGTAAGAAGGCACGCAAAGCAAAAGCCTCGACGATAAAGATACCAGCCGGCAACTACACCAATATCCCGCCTGACCCGAAAGCTGTTTTCAAAGTCAGTGAACGCGGTCCCCGTCCGAAACTGCTCAAAGCACATGCAGAGAAGCTTGGACTGGAAAAATTTCTTAGCGAATGTAAAAAAAAGTAGCCCTGTACCTCGCCTTCAGTCTGACCTAGTGAGACTGAAGGCGCTGCAATACAAAAAAAGCTAGAAATACTAGCCACACTAGTTCAACAATGAATAGTTACGCACCGAACTACATCGGAACTAGTTCTTTTAAATGAGCGTTGAAATCTAAACATACACCTTTACTAGGTTAACTATCTGCAGCCTGTGATTGACCAAATACTTCCGATTTTTGCTGGTCTTCAAACCGTGTTCCAACCTTGCCTTCCTTCTGCATTTCTTCATACCACAGGTCATGATGCTCCTTGGCCCAATTAGCGTCACAATAACCGGAGGTCATGCACTCGAGTGCACCTTCTACACCGAATGAGGCCAGGTAGATGTGTACTATCATGAAGGAGATCAGAAAGATTGAGGCAATCGTATGAATGATATGAGCATCAAGAATTAGCAGTCTATCCTGGATAATATTGGGGAAGTACATCACCAATCCACTTGCAACGATTGCAATGCCACCAAATACTAGCGACCAGTACCACAACTTCTGACCCGCGTTAACTTTTTCTGCACTGGGGTGTTTACCACCCAGATATCCTCCAGCCCGAAGAAACCACATTGTGTCCACTTTAAAGTTGATCAATGACTCGCGCATAAATGTGAATATTGTGAAGACAAGACCTACGATAAAGACGGGTGCGGAGAAATCATGCAACAACTTGGATAAATTTGCCGGTATATGAATGCCTTCAGGCCCCAGCAGAGGAATCAGTACATATTTCCCATACATTAATACCAGCCCTGTGAAAGCCAATATCATAAATGAGATGGCAGTAATCCAGTGCACCCAGCGTGCAAACTGCGTGAAACGTGGTATCTGGATACCGGAACGCCCACCCTTGATAGGAATACGTCCACGGATAAGAAAATAGACCAGGAAGACGCCGAGCATTGCGCCGAGAATATAGGCACCATAGGGAATCAGCTTTTCTATCCGATACTCACGCCACTTCTGACCTTCAGAATCAATTAGGACATTGGAGTTAATCCCCGAGATTTGTGTACTACTGCTAATGGGATAATCTCGCTGCCTGACCTCTCGCCATAAATCAGAACCAGGATTAGGCACGGATATTACTGCAGGCGAGCTTTCTGAATTGTCCGCATAGATATAGGGAATTACAGGCAGCACTAAGACCAGCATGAGAGCAAAAAGCATCCACTGAAAATAGGATTTCCGGCGGTTAGGCAAGTTTCTTGTTATTTGCATATAAAGCTATGCCTCCTCAATTTATGCCGATCTTATTCAACTCTGAATAAATCCGGGAAATGGTAGAGTGAAATGCATACCATTAGTTTGTGACTTTTCCCTTCATATCACCAGCCGAACCCATATTCCTTTGCCGCAATTGCTGCGCCTTACCGAGTGCTGCTTGGGCGCGATTTACAATACGCTTGCGATAGATATCAGAGACCATATCAGCATCACCGGCAATTAATGCTTTAGTGGCACACATTTCGGCACAGGCTGGTAACTTTCCCTCCGCAAATCGATTCGATCCATACTTGCGGAATTCTTCACTGCTATTATCCGCAAGAGGGCCTCCTGCACAGAAGGTGCACTTGTCCATCTTGCCACGAGACGCGAATGCGCCATCCTTAGGAAACTGTGGTGCACCGAATGGACAGGCATAAAAACAGTAACCGCAACCGATGCAGATATCCTTGTCGTGCAGGACGATGCCGTCATCTGTCGTATAGAAGCAATCGACCGGGCAGACTGCAGCGCAAGGTGCATCAGAGCAGTGCATACAGGCCACGGACAGGGAGCGCTCACCAGGTTCTCCGTCATTGATGGTTACGACACGCCTGCGGTTAACGCCCCAAGGTACCTCGTTTTCGTTTTTGCATGCCGTAACACAGCCGTTACACTCGATACAGCGCTCGGCGTCACAATAGAATTTCATAGCTGCCATTTTGCTTTACTCCTGTTATCAAGCTTTACTGATGCGGCACAGGGACGCTTTGGTCTCCTGCATCTGTGTTACTGAGTCATAACCGTAGGTCATGGCCGTGTTGCACGCTTCACCAAGTACGATTGGATCTGCCCCCTCCGGATACTTGCTGCGCAAGTCCTTGCCTTCGAAATGTCCGCCAAAGTGGAAAGGCATGAAGGCCACCCCTTCTCCCACTCTCCGGGTGATCATGGCTTTAACTTTTACCTTTGCGCCTTCCGCGCCTTCGACCCAGACATCATCACCATCCTTGACCCCGGAGTTATTGGCATCGCGGGGATGTATCTCGACGAACATGTCCTGCTGTAGTTCGGCCAGCCAGGGATTCGACCTAGTCTCGTCGCCACCGCCCTCGTATTCGACCAGGCGTCCAGAGGTGAGGATGATCGGGTAATCGGCCGTGTAGTCCTTCGCCTGGACCGAGCCATAGCGGGTCGGTAGGCGATAGAAGGACTTGCGGTCCTCATAGGTCGGATACTTCTCAACCAGGTCACGCCGCGAGGTATACAGCGGCTCGCGATGTATAGGCACGGGATCCGGGAAGGTCCATACCACTGTCCGCGCCTTGGCGTTACCGAACGGCGCACAACCGCGCTTGATAGCAACGCGCTGTATACCTCCTGACAGGTCGGTCTTCCAGTTCTTGCCCTCTGCCGCGGTTTTTTCTTCATCGCTCAGGTCATCCCACCAGCCCAGTTTCTTCAGCAGCTTGTCGGTGAACTCGGGATAGCCGTCCTTGATCTCAGAGCCCTTGGAGTGAAACCCTTCTGCAAGCAGGTTGACGCCGTCACGCTCGACACCGAAACGTGCCCGGAATGTCAGGCCACCCTCGGCTACCGGCGAACTGCCATCGTAGAGGTTTGGTGTTCCGGGATGCCCCATCTCGGCTGTTCCCCAACACGGCCATGGCATGCCGAAGAATTCGCCGTCACACGGACCGCCCTCGGCTTTCAGCGAGGTGTAATCGAAGGAGCCCCAGTTCTGCTGTTGCTTCTTCATGCGTTCAGGACTCTGGCCGGTATAACCAATCGTCCACATGCCCCTGTTGAATTCCCGGGTAATATCCTCGATGACCGGTTCGTCATTTTTCACTTCGATGTTTTTACACAGCTGGTCAGCGAAGCCGAGCTTTTGGGCCATCTTGTACATGATGGTGTGATCCGGCAGGGATTCGAACAATGGATCGATGACCTTGTCGCGCCATTGCAGGGAGCGGTTCGAAGCCGTCACCGAACCGTAGGTCTCGAACTGTGTGCAAGCCGGCAGCAGGTAGACGCCATCCGTCCTGTCATGCATAACCGCCGAGACTGTCGGATAAGGATCGATGATTACCAGCGTATCGAGCTTCTCGAAGGCGGCCTTCATCTCTTTGCCTCGCGTCTGGCTGTTCGGTGCATGGCCCCAGAACACCATGGCCTTGATATTGTCTTTCTGGGCGATGTTATCCTTGTCTTCCAGCACGCCATCTATCCAGCGCGAAACGGGTATGCCCTTGGTGTGCATAGCCGTCACATCTTTGCCTTTACTCTGTTCGTAGCTAGCCGGGTCAAACTGGCCTTTCACCCACTCCGGATCCAGATCCCAGACCTTCGACCAGTGGCCCCATGCACCGGCAGATAAACCGTAGTAACCGGGCAGTGTATGACTCAGAACACCGAAATCTGTCGCGCCCTGCACGTTGTCATGACCACGGAAGATA